>CAZTDB010000007.1:0-15958 GCA_964612385.1 uncultured Ignavibacteriaceae bacterium | reverse complement strand
CCTGTTTGAAGCTGTTATAATTATTTCTGCCATCTCCTTTGTTTCTTGATCAGCAAGAGTTTCTCTTAGAAGTTCTGCAAAACCTAAAATGCCCACAAAGGGAGTACGCAGCTCATGACTCATATTGGCAAAGAAATACGATTTAACTCTGTTCATTTCTTCGGCGGTTTCTTTTGCGATAACTATCTCTTCTTCCATCTTTATTCGTTCTGAAATATCTATACCGGCAGAAACGAAATAGATGATGTTCTTTTTATCATCAAAAATAGGGGAGATAGATTTTTGCTCGTAATATATTTCACCGTTTTTCTTTTTATTTACAAATATCGCACTGAAAGTCTTTCCTGATAGAATAGTATCCCATAAATTTTTATAATATGAATTATTGTGCTCACCCGATTTTAATATGGCAGGCGTTTTTCCTACAACTTCTTCTGAAGAGTAACCGGTAAGATTTTCAAATGCTTTATTAACAAATTCAATTTTACCTTCTTTATTGGTAATTATGATCGAATCTGCCGTGTGCATTATCGCATTAGATAGTTTTGTTAAATTTTTTCTGGCATATATTTTTTCAGTAATGTCTCTTAATACAGTGATTACTTGTGCTGCATTTCCATTATTTCTTAAGAAGGTAGTTTGAACGTCGCACCATATTATCGTGCCGTCTTTTCTTTTTAAATTAAGTTCAGCATTTACCATTTGAGAATTATTTGTGATTGCCTCATTCAATTTTTCACTATAATCGAGAAAGGCTTCGTCGCTGGGATAAAAAAGTCTTGTGGATTTTCCAATCACTTCATTAGGTTCAAAACCGAATATATTTTTTACAGATCGATTTACATGCTCTATTATTCCGTTAGGCATCGATACTGTAAAAATAGCGTCGCCGATTGTATTGAATAAGGATGTAAGAAATTTTTCGTTCTGTTTAATTTTTTCTTCGGAAATCTTTTGTTCGGAGGTATCTTCAGATAAAATGAACATTCCCTCGGGTACCGGTTCAAACCGTAATTTGAAATATTTACTGCTGCCGTTCATATAATCGAATTTATTTTCCATAGAAGCAGGAACTCTATTTTCCATGCAGCTTTTTAGCAGCTTGAACATTTCGGTATATTCAATGCCGGGGTAGCATTCCATCATAGTTTTTCCTAACAATTTCTCTTTAGGCAGCTTAGCTTGTTCTAAAGCAGTTTTATTCAGAAAGAGGTACCTGAAGTCAAAGTCTATAATCTGGCATCCTTCCAGCATGTTATCGAGGGTTGAGCGAAGCCGTTCTTCACTTCCTTTAAGCCGCCGCCGCTGCGTACGTTTTTCAGTTTCATCCTGAAATGCTATTACAATGCCAATGATGGTACCGGTAGTATCGTAAATTGGTGCGCCGGTATCCATCACAGGTATTTCTTTGCCGTTTTTGTTGATAAGAATTGTATGATTGGCAAGCTCTTTAACTATACCGTGCTTTAATACTTTATCAAGAATATTATTTTCTCTTTTGCCTGTCTCTTCATTTTTGACGGGGTAGATTTCACCCAAATATCTTCCTCGGGATTCCCTTAACTCCCAGCCGGTTAATTCTTCAGCAATTTTGTTCATGTATTGAATTTTGCTATTCATATCTAACGTGATAATACCTTCACCGAGGCTGTCCATTGTAACCTTAAATTGTTCCTGTGACTCCCATAATGCTTTTTCTCTATTAAACAGCTCTTTGTATAAACTGCTCTGCCTGTAATTGTAAACCATAGCTGTCCCCACTCCGGTTAATAAAACCAATAGTGTAATAAAACCGAAAACAAACCAGGCAAAAACATTTTTTTCAGCATACATTTCGTCCATATCAACCTTTGCAATTAAAAACCATGGGGTGTTCGGTATTTTACTCAAATAAGCAAGCACCTCTATTTCTCGATAATCTTTTCCTTCAAATATTCCCGAGTAACCGTTTATGGTTTGAACCGCCAGAAGATATTTTCTTGTTATAGGTAATGTAAAATTTAGCGCTTCAATTTTTTGATGTCTTAGTTCATTCAAATAGACTACATTATCGCCTTCTTTTCTGATCATAAATGTTTCGGACGATAAGCTTGGTGTGGGCCATGATTGAATTAGTGGATAAAGAAATTTATTCGGATCCATTTTGAATACTATTGCAGCAATGGGTTGTTCGTTTTCATCCTTAATTGATGATATAAAGTCAATATAAATTTTATTATCGACAGAAGATCTGAATAAATCTGATGATACACCTTTCTTTTCATTAATAGCTGTTCCGATAGAATTTATTTCGATTGGTTCGAGAGAAGTAATTTTTTTATCTGTGGCTGCAACTATCTTATTGTTGATTGAAGTAATTATGATATTAGAATAGTCATGCTCTAATTTTATTTGATTTAATAATTTTAGAAGAGCCTGTTTAACCTTGGAGGAGTTTGTTAAAAACAACTCTTCGAACATATTTTTTAATAAAAAGTTATCTGCAATTATTTCTGCGTCATTAAGCTCATCGGAGTACCAATCGGATATCTGTTTAATTTTAACTTCAGCAATTGTCTTTAATTCCTCGTGCTTTTGGTTCAAAATATATTTTTCTTCACTCCTATAATATAAATATCCTGCAACGGTGATTAATGAACTAAGAATTAGGATAGTTATTATAGAATAAAATTTTTTATTGTGAAGAAGTTTTGTTTTTCCCATTTTAATTCCACCCTTCCTTTAATTGGTATTTTGCAGTAGTTGAGGAATTTCAAAAGATGCTGTCATATAAATTTAATTTGCAGTTATTCTAAATTAATTTGCTTTGAATTGCTTATAAGATTTTTGATACTACTTTTTAAGTTCCAAGTATTCCAGTATGTTTGTTCGGCTACGTGAAGATAATTTACTTAGAATCGTAATTGACCGGGCTAAAACCATTAACTCACAACCTTATGTCCCCAAATTCAGTAGGTATGCATCATTTGACTCATATAAATATACCGATTTTTTAAATTATTTGCACAAGGTTGCTTATTTCTCAATTCTCATTATGAATATATCATTTCTGTTCAAAGCCCATACGCTGATAATTAATATCTTTTTGAACGAAAGATTTCAAGCGTTAAATTTCATCATAGATATTTCCATCTATAAAATTGATTAGTCATAATTGAAAAATATAAAAGAACTCATTCTCGTATTCTTAAAGTTAGGTACTATTGCATTCGGAGGTCCGGCTGCTCACATCGCAATGTTTGAAGATGAAGTAGTAACAAGAAGGAAATGGATGACCCGCCAGCATTTTCTGGATTTGGTTGGTGCAACAAATTTAATCCCCGGTCCAAATTCAACCGAAATGGCGTTGCACTGCGGTTATTATAAGGCTGGTATACCGGGTTTAATTGCAGCCGGATTAAGCTTCATGCTGCCGGCTGTCGTTATCTCCGGACTGTTAGCATACTTTTATGTTCTTTACGGAAATCTTCCCGAAATATATCCCTTTCTTTACGGAATTAAACCTGCAGTGATAGTAATTATACTAAACGCAGTTTACAGACTTGGCAGTAAAGCTGCTTGGGATTCGGCTGCTGCCGATAAAAGATGGAAATTAATTTCTATAGGAATATCGGTTGCCGCAATAAATCTTTTAGGAGCAAGCGAAATATTTTCCATACTTGCCGGAGGAATTTTAGGAGCTTTATTCATTTACTTATCCGAAAAGAAAAATATTTTAAGCTCAATATCTCATCTTGCATTTATTTCGTTCTTTGGTCTTTCGTATTTATTTCAGCATATCGAAAAATCGGATGTATCGCTTACAAAACTATTTTTAACGTGTATGAAGATCGGAACGGTATGGTTCGGAGGAGGCTATATTTTAGTGGCTTATTTTGACGGAGAGTTTGTGCAAGGTTTAAATTGGCTTACCCGGCAAGAATTATTAGATGCAATTGCAGTAGGGCAGTTTACTCCGGGTCCGTTTCTTTCGTCCGTAACATTTATCGGATATCAAATTGCAGGAATAAGCGGGGCAGTTATCTCAACAATAGGAATTATTATTCCTTCAATTGTTTTTGTTTTGATTCTAAATCCGTTATTACCACGAATAAGGAATTCAAAAATTCTTTCCAAATTTTTAGACGCAGTTAATGTAAGCGCTGTTGCGGTTATGTTAATTGTTGCAATAAAATTAGGCTTTGAAGTATTGATTGATATACCAACTACTTTAATAGCGATGCTTAGTGCCGCGGCTTTTTTTTCAATTAAGAAATTAAATCCTGCTTATGTAATTTTAGGCGGTGCTATAATTGGTTATCTATCTTACTATACTTTTGGATGAATGAATTAATTAACTCATGTTACCCAAGTGAGTGGAAAACCTCCGAGGTTTTTACAATCGATATATTCTTAAACTTATTTATTGCTTAAAAATCAAAAATATTCAGGTAAAATAATTCATTTCCGAAGGATCGTTCCGAGAAACCTCGGAGGTTTGGTATTCTGCATAACGTAAGTTAATTAAATTAGATTAAACAGAAATTCTTAACCATACTAAAAACTGTCAAAGAATCTTTTCCGAAGTCCGAAGGATGCTGTGCAGGGGACACGGGGTAGTCCAAAGACTCATTTGAGAGTTCAATTTTTTTGCGTAAGTATAATCATTAACTTTTGTTGCATAATCTTATGAAAAGGACACTATTCTTTATCGTTCTTCAGAGCTTGATTCTTTTTATATCAAGCTCTACTTCGCAAACCATTAAAGAGCATCTGCAAAAGCTGCAGCGTTCGGATGCATTAAAGCACGGGCAATGGAGTGTTTATGCCGAATATACCGATACTGGCGAGGAAATTTTATCGTTTAATTCCGATCTAAGTTTAGCCCCCGCTTCGGGATTAAAAGTATTTACTTCGAGTTGTGCATTGCATTACCTGAAGGAAGAGTTCAAATTTGAAACAAAGCTTTATTATAAAGGGAAAATAAATGATGACGGGACTTTACATGGTGATATTTATATAGTTGGAGGCGGAGATCCTACGCTCGGTTCATCATCAGTAGGGGGATCGCTCTCTTTAGATTCATTGATGAAAGTTTGGGTGAACGCCGTAAAGACATTAGGAATTAAAAAAGTTGAAGGCTCAGTAATAGCCGATGACCTGTTATTTGACAGAAACCCCTTACCGGATTTTTATCCCTGGGTTGATATTGGCAATTATTACGGTGCAAGTACAAGCGCCTTAACCATCAACGAGAATTTATATTACTTGTACTTTAAACCCGGTGCTAAAGAAGGAGAACCCGCAGAGGTAATTCGCACCGAACCTGAAATCCCAGGGCTGACGTTTATGAATGACATTAAAACAGGCAAAGCCGGTTCGGGTGATAACGGATATATCTACTGCGCACCCGGTTTATTCACTGCAGCTTTAAGAGGAACTATTCCTGCCGGCGTAAAAGAATTTTCGATAAAAGGTTCTATACCCGATCCGTCTGTTTTTGCAGCACAATATTTTGCAAAGAATCTTGAGCAAAGCGGTATTGTCGTTACAAAAAGTTCATTCAAAATTACAGAGCAAAAATCTTATGACAAGTCGAAATTGATTTTTATAACCCAATCACCGCCGTTAAAAGATATTATTTATATTTTAAACAAACGAAGTAATAATCTCTTTGCCGAGCAGCTAATTAAAATGTTAGGTTATCATCAAAAGGGTGAGGGGAGTACAGAAAAAGGATTGCAGGTAATAAAAACTTTTCTTGAAGAATTGGGAATTCAAACCGGCGGATTAAGATTGTTTGACGGATCCGGATTATCGCATACTAACACTATTACCACAAAAATGATGGGCAAGTTGTTGTCGAAAATTTCACACAGCAGATTTTTCGATTCCTTTTACAATTCATTGGGAATTGCCGGTGATAAAGAAGATATAAGTTTTTATAAATCTTTTGGAGAAAATTCTCCTGCGGCAAAAAATGCCAGGATAAAGTCCGGCTTTATCACAGGGGTAAGGAGTCATTCGGGTTATGTTTACAGTAAGAGCGGGCGGCTGATTGCCTTCAGTATGATCGCAAACCGGTTCAGCGGTAGTTCGTTGGAAATAACGAAGATCCATGAGTCATTGCTGATTAAGCTTGCAGAGTTAAAGTAAAAACAATCCGGCTTTGGCTTCAAGTCTCATTATTATACCTGCCTCATTGATACTTATTCAACTAATAATTATGTTCGCAGAGAGAAATCTCGTTTAGAGAATGAAATAGACAATTTTGGAGCTAAAAATGGCACTTTTTAAATCTAAAGCTTTTGAAGATCTGAGGCTGGAAAACGAAGATCTTAAAAATAAATTTCACCGCATGTATGAAAAGGAGGAAAATGCCAAAAGACTTGAAGAAGTATTAAAACGCCTTCGCCTGGAAGTTGCGCGCCTAAATGAAGAAAGAGCCTCGCTCCATACAAGTATTGAGGCGATGCAGCATGAAGAAGCCGAAAAATTAGAGGAAATCGCGGAAATTCAAAGAAGAATCCAGCAGCTAAACGAAACAAAAGAAACTCTCCAAAATGATATACTCACTTTTACAACTCAATTAGAGGAATTAAAGAATAAATCCGGCGGTTACAAACCTCAAGAGTTCTCTCCGTCCGGCGACGTCATATTTAACGACCCGGATGAAGTTCCCGACACGCGTACCGATTACGAAAAAGAAGAGCTTCGATTCTTAAAAAAGATCGAAGAGGCGCATGGCAGAATCGACGATATAGACAGAGAACATTCCGAAGCATTAGGTAAAAAAGAAATCCTGTCACACGAAATAGGAGAGTTTGAAGAAAAAATTAATTTTCTGCAGAGAAAAGAGACTGAACTAGAAAATATCATACAGGAAAAGAAAAATATTTTAACAGCGCTTAGCGAAAGAGAAAAATCGCTCAGAGAACAAGTTAGCACGTTTGCAAAACAACTGAATGATCTTGAACTACAACATGCACAAACAAGTGAAAAGCTCGATATACTTTACCAGCAGGAAAAAGATCTTGTTGAAAAGATTGAACAGCTTTCAATTGAGGAACAAAATAAAGATAAAATTCTAAGTGAGCTAAGTGAAAAAATTTCTAATCAGAAAAACTACAGCCTTGAACTCCAATCTAAACATGAAGAGGTGCTTAAGGAACTCTCCGAAAAAACTATGCTGCTGAAAAATGCAAAGGCTGAATATGACAGAATATTCGAAGAAACTAAAGGCAAGCAGAAAGAGCTTTATGCTATTGATCAAACCCTTAGCATCAAATCTAAGCGTCTTACGAATATGAGCCTTGAGCTAAATGAAATTGAGAAAAAGAGCACTTTGTTAAATGAAGAAAATATTCGGTTCGAAAAACAGAAATCTGAATTACAAGAAAAGATTTCAGCAAAGCAGGCTGTATTTGATAAGCTCAGCGAGCAAAACAAGAAGCTACAGGAGCTTGTTGGATTGTTAGAAAGCAGACAGAAAGAAATCGAGGAAGGCAACGTAGATCTCGAAACAAGATTTACCAAACTGTTTCAAAAATTTAACCGCGAGCTGAACGAAATCAACAGAAAGCGAAATATCCTCGAACAGGTAGTATTAAAGAAAGAAAAAGATATTGACGAGAAAGATCAGCTTCTATTTGAAAAAATTGCCGCACTCGAAGAAAGTGAAAGAGTATTAAACATGCGCCAGGCAGAAGTAGAAGCCATCGAAGAAATGCTTAAGAATGTAAACGAGCAGCGAAATTTATTGAAAGACGACCTGCTGAAACTTGAAGAAGAAGCAAACGAACGAAAAAATTATAATAACGATCTTAAATTGGAAACAGAATTACTCTTTAAGAAACGTTCAAATCTGGAAAGGGGAATGCAGGAGCTGCTCGATATGATGATTACGAGCTACAACAAATCGCGTGATAGAAAATTAAAGCTTGAAGACGAATTGAAAGAAACGGAAAATCAATTAACCGCGTACAGAAATAGAATTGATGAAGCCGCAAAAGAATTAGACCAGGTGCAGAATTCGTTGAATTCTATTAGGGTTGAATACGAAGAGAATAGGGGACAGGTATCAAAGCTTACTACGATGAAAAGGAAACTTCAGGAAGAAATTCAAAAACATCAAGCAGTATTACAAAAGTATCAGAAAATACGCGATAAAATACGGAGCGAACAACTTCCTTTCCTGAAATTTAAAGCAGAAGGCTCACCCTACCGGGGCGAAGATAAAAGTCTGCAGCCGAAAAGTATAGATTCGGAAATTGAATCAAAGGGTACGCAAAGAGCGCGGGAGTGATTAAATCAAAATTGCAAACAGCAGATCGGGAAAAAAAATCTACCCTAAAAAAATGAAATGAAAGCGGGGATGAATAAACCTTACTATACACCATCCCATTACTTCATAAGGTTCCTTAGGTTAACTGTTCATCTATTTAGTTATAAACTTAACCCGCCTTTGGCAATTGAACAATTTGACAATTAGGCAATCCCACCTTACATATTTAATTTATATTTGCATAATGAGCATAATAAACGAATCCGGGAATACTTAAAAATCAACCCTCTTTTCGTTTGTAATTAGTATTTCCAAATTAAAAAAATTAATTTTAGCTAATTAATTTTTAGAATAATAAATAGATGAGTCGTCATGCACAAAATTTTAATATCAGCTTTCCGTATTTATCAAAGAGTACCTTCTAAAAATGTAATCCTAATTCTTGCACTATTAATTTTAGGCTCATGTACCGAAGTTGCTCAATCTGTTAAGTATGCAGTAGTTCATCCGGAGTGGAGCTATAATAAAACTATTTATGAAGTGAACGTAAGGCAATATTCGGAAGAAGGAACATTTAAAGCATTTGAGAAACACCTTCCACGCCTAAAAGAAATGGGTGTTGGTATTTTGTGGTTTATGCCGATTCATCCGATTGGAGTGAAGAATCGAAAAGGAAGTCTCGGAAGTTATTACTCGGTAAAAGATTATTTTGCAGTTAATCCCGAATTCGGAACATTAGACGATTTTAAAGAGCTTGTTAATAAAGCTCATTCATTAGGAATGTATGTAATTCTTGATTGGGTAGCCAACCATACCGCATGGGATAACAGCTTAACCGTTGAACGTCCGGATTTTTATACAAAAGATGAGAACGGTAATTTCGTTCCACCGGTTGATGATTGGTCTGACGTAATAGACTTAAATTATGATAACAAAGATTTATGGAAATACATGATTGACGCTTTAAAATATTGGGTGGAAGAATGTGACATTGACGGCTACCGCTGCGATGTTGCCGAAATGGTTCCGTTAGATTTTTGGGTTGAAGCAAGAAAAGAGCTTGAAAAGATTAAGCCTGTTTTTATGTTAGCTGAAGCCGAAAGTCCTCAAATGCATCATGAAGCTTTTGATATGACTTATACATGGACGCTCTTCAATCTGATGCATTCAATTGCCCAGGGCAAAAATCTTGCAGAGGAATTGAATAATTTTTTTAGCAAGGAATGGAAAATTTATCCATCAAGTGCTTTTAGGATGAGATTTACAACTAACCATGATGAAAATAGCTGGAAAGGAACAATAGACGAACTTTTTGGCGATGCGGCTGAAAGTTTTGCCGTTTTTACTTTTGTCGTTCCCGGCATGCCATTAATTTACAGCGGACAGGAAGCCGGACTAAATAAACGTCTTAAATTTTTTGATAAAGATCCTATCGTTTGGAAAGAACACGAGTTTTCCGAATTATATAAGAAGCTTGTTCATCTAAAACTAAATTCGGAAGTCTTGATGAACGGTGAACGGGGAGGAGAGATGAAAATAATTCAAACCAACAACGAAAATATTTTTGCATTCATAAGGCGGCATGATGAAGAAAAAATATTAGCCGTATTTAATTTTTCTCCTCAAACAAGACAGGTAAGTTTATCGGATAATTCACTAAGCGGAAATTACATTGATTACTTTACCGGAGAAGATGTTACAATAGAACAATCTTATCAAGCCGGTATGCAGCAATGGGGATATACGATACTAATATCAATGTGAGTTATTCCGAGAATATAAATCTGAGTATTAATTTGACTAAGCATATTCAAAATCAAACAGGGAGAGGAAATGATTTCCAATAGAAATAAGTTCAGCATATTTATTTCAATTCTTATGATAACCTTAAGCAGCAATGTTTTTGCGCAATCAGCCGGGATAAATTTTATGCTCGGCTTCCCAATGAATGAGTTTAAAGAAAATGTTTCAAGAACTGGCATAGGAGGCAGTCTGCATTTTGTTTTCTTTGATCCCGTTCCCATGGCGCCGTTTACTGCCGGAATAAACATCGGATATTTAAATTACGGCAGCGAATCGCGACGCGAACCTTTCAGCCATACTATACCCGATGTTGTTGTTGATGTTGATAGAACAAACAACATAACAAACTTTCATTTCCTGTTTCAGCTAATGTTTCCTACAGGACCTGTAAGACCTTATCTTGAAGGTTTGTTCGGCGGTGCATATATTTTTACGCAAACGAGCATAAAAAGCACCGGACAGCAGGAAGTGGCAAGTTCTACCAATTTTGACGATATTGCATGGAGTTACGGCGGCGGGGGCGGCTTTCTGATTCATTTATTCAGCGCACCGGGTCCGCTTGATAAGTTCGGCTCTCTTTTTCTGGATTTTAAAGTTAGATATCTCTTTGGTACCGAAGCCGAATATCTTAAAGAAGGATCGGTTACCATTCAACAGGGCAAAGCTTACTATGAAGTTAGTCGTTCTAAAACTGATTTGTTAACGGTGCATTTGGGTGTTGTGGCTTTCCTCAGTATACTGTAAGCAAATACAACGCAAAGAATGTTATCTTTCAATTGCACTTATAGAAGTTTATATGAAATGTAGGCTTCATCTTTTTAATATATTTAAAACCATCGTTCAAAATTTTAATAAATATGGAGCTGTTTAATGTCCATCCATTCAAAAGAATTAGATAACCTTGCAATTAACACTATAAGATTCCTTGCAATCGATGCGATCGAAAAGGCAAACTCCGGGCATCCGGGAATGCCGATGGGATGCGCACCGATAGCTTATTCACTTTATACAAAATTCATGAATCATAATCCTGAAAATCCCAAATGGATAAATCGAGACAGATTTGTACTATCAGCCGGACATGGCAGTATGCTGCTGTACTCTATTCTTCATTTATGCGGATACGATGTTTCAATGGAACAGCTAAAACAATTCAGACAGTGGGGAAGCATAACTCCCGGTCATCCAGAATATGGTTTAACTCCCGGTGTTGAAACCACTACAGGTCCGCTTGGACAAGGTTTTACGAATGCTGTAGGTATGGCAATCGCACAAGAATATTTAGCTGCACGATATAATAAAAATGATATAAAAATTCTGGATCATTTTATTTATGAAATATGCAGCGATGGTGATCTAATGGAAGGAGTATCGCATGAAGCCGCATCAATTGCCGGTCATCTTAAGCTGAAGAAATTAATATTTTTTTATGATGACAACAGTATTACCATCGACGGTTCAACCTCATTAACCTTTTCTGAAAACGTTGCGCAGAGATTTGAAGCATATCATTGGCACGTTCAAATTTTGGAAAATGTAAATGATCTTGATGCACTTGAAGCGGCAGTAGTGAATGCTCAAAAAAGCGAGCTGCCTTCAATTATTATTACAAAAACTCACATTGGATACGGAAGCCCGAATAAGCAAGATACCGCATCCGTGCATGGTTCACCGCTTGGAAAAGAAGAAGCATTGTTAACTCGGAAAAATTTAGGTTGGAACGAGGAAGGTGAGTTTGTTATTCCTGAAAAAGTTTCCGGATTATTTGATGAATTGAAAACATCTTTCAAACAAAAAGAATCAGAGTGGGACAAAAGGTTTGATGAATACAAAACAAAATATCCCGAAGATGCTGCTGAATTAATTAATGTAATGGATGGCGATTTTGGCTCGGAATGGAAATCAAAACTGCCAGTCTTTCCTCAGGATGAAAAAGGAATGGCTACAAGAGCAGCATCAGGAAAAGTATTGAATGCTGTTGCAGAATCGCTTCCAACATTAATAGGAGGTTCAGCAGATTTAGCACCTTCGAATAATACCTTCTTAAAAGATTATCCAATCTTCAGCAGTTCAAATTATGGCGGTAGAAATTTTCATTTCGGTATTAGAGAACATGCGATGGCAGGAATTCTGAGTGGCATGGCATTATATGGAGGAGTAATTCCTTACGGCGGTACCTTTTTAGTTTTTTCGGATTACATGCGTCCCGCTTTACGTCTCGGAGCGCTATCCGGCATCAAACCGATTTTTGTTTTTACACATGACAGCATCGGTCTTGGCGAAGACGGACCAACGCATCAGCCGGTAGAACATTTAGCCGCATTAAGAGCAATTCCGAAAATGCTGGTTATTCGCCCGGCGGATGCTAATGAAACTTCATTTGCCTGGCAGGCAGCATTAGAGCACAAAGGAAGTCCGGCTGCAATAATTCTTACAAGGCAAAATGTACCCGTTTCAGATAGAACAAAACTTTCTTCTGCTGAAGGTTTATTGAAGGGTGCTTATGTTTTATATGAGAACGATAATTCACCCGACTTAATTTTAATGGCTTCCGGTTCCGAAGTTTATTTAGCATTGCAGTCCGCTCAAGAAATTGCATCCCAACAAATTAAAGTTAGAGTTGTTAGTTTCCCAAGCTGGGAGATGTTCGAAAAGCAACCGGATGAATATAAAGAATCTGTGTTTCCTAAAAATGTAAAAGCAAGAGTGTCAATTGAAGCCGGCGTTAAAATTGGGTGGGAAAGATATATTGGTGACTATGGAAAGGCGGTCAGCATAGAAAAATTCGGTGCATCGGCTCCGTATAAAATATTGATGGAAAAGTACGGCTTCACAAAAGAAAACATAATCCAAACAGCTTTGGATGTACTAAGCAACGTTAATCGCAGCTTAATATCCAAATAAACTTTTAATCCGCTGTTAGTCTTGAGTGTTTAAGTTTATGCAAGATAATACAAAAATTGGTAGCACAGATTATTCGTTTAGTATTGCGTGCAGAAATCTGTGCAAAAAAAAATTATTAAAAAGTGAAAGAGTCTATTATGACTAAAAATTTCTCTTTTCTTTACTCCACTATTATAGTTGTAATGTTCACCCTGCTCATCCCATCTTGTGCAGCTAAAATAAATATTATAGATAAACCGATCTCCTTCTCAGACGAAAGGGAAGAATTAACAAAACTTTATATTCAAGATAGATATGGCTTAAAGGCAGATGATATTAGCATTGTCCCAAAAATTATAGTGCTGCATTGGACAGCCATTGACGATTTTGACTCATGCTTTAACACCTTTAACCGTGAAAAGCTTGAGCAAACACGTCCCGATTTAACAAAAGCCGGTGAGCTAAATGTTTCAATTCATTTCCTGGTTGATAGAGATGGTACTATTTACCGGCTTATGCAGGAAACAACGATGGCGAGACATTGTATTGGTTTAAATTTTAATTCAATCGGAGTAGAAAACGTAGGCGGCGGCGATAATGTTGATAACTTAACCGACGAACAGCTTGAAGCGAATATATTCTTAGTAAAATATTTCGCAGATAAATATCCGACGATCGAATATCTCATCGGTCATCACGAATACAGAGAGTTTGAAGATCATCCTCTTTGGCTTGAAAGGGATGAGAGTTATCGAACCGAAAAATTCGATCCGGGTGAGAGATACATGAATGCGGTACGAAAAGCAGCATCCGAACTAAAATTAAAAGGTGTTGAAGAAATCAGGCGGGAAAAAAGTATTAGGCAATAACTGCTGTGAAGCGTATTAGTTACGCAAAGCAAATAAAATTCAATCACGAAACAACGCGAATTTTCACGAATCTCGAATTTCATTGAATAGTACGGACAAAATTTGCTAAATTGTGCCGCAATTTTACAAACAAATTAAATGTCATAACATGAAAAATTTTCAAAAATTTATACTTCCGCTGCTGATAATTGTATTCGTGATTTTAGTTTATATAATTTATTTCTCACCTAAGGAAGGGCTTGGTTCTTTTTCAGATTTTGATCCGAATAATACTGCAAATAAAGATATTCGCGTTGAGTTGGTTAAAGAAAAAGGTATTCGTAAAGATCAGCAAAGCGGAAGTTCCATTTTTTATGCCCGCGACCGGAACGGAACGGAAATAATGGTTCAAGCACCATTAATGCTTCCGCCGACTATTGAATCATCTTCCGTAATTGTTTTAAGAGGGCATTTGCATAAAGAATATTTTCATGCTGCCGACGTGATGGCAGATTAATTATGGATAAGTTTGAGTTAGTCTCCAGCTACAAACCTGCCGGCGACCAGCCAAAAGCTATTGCCGAATTGGTTGAGGGATTAAAACGCAGCGATAAATTTCAGACTCTGTTAGGCGTTACCGGCAGCGGAAAAACTTTTACTATTTCTAATGTGATTCAGGAAATTAACAAACCCACACTTATCATCTCACACAATAAAACACTTGCTGCACAATTATATTCAGAATTCAAAGCATTCTTTCCGAAGAACGCAGTTGAGTTTTTTATCAGCTACTACGATTACTATCAGCCTGAAGCTTACGTTGTTTCCAGCGATCTCTATATTGAAAAAGATTTTTCTGTAAATGAAGAAATTGACAGGTTAAGATTAAAAGCAACCACTGCTTTAATTGAAGGAAGAAGAGATGTAATTGTGGTTGCAAGCGTAAGCTGCATTTATGGAATCGGTGCACCTCAGGAATATGCCAATCAGGTTATTATTCTAAAAAAAAGTGATCGCATTGAAAGAAAAAAGCTGCTAAGAAAATTGATTGACATTTATTACGTAAGAAACGATCTCGATTTTTCAAGAGGAACATTTAGGCTGCGGGGCGATGTGTTAGAAATTATTCCGGCTTATCAATATGAAGAGGCAATAAGACTTGAGTTCTGGGATGATGAAATTGAAAAAATTTCGATCATTGATTCAATAACCGGACAAGTGCTTAACGAGAAAGATTCCGTTGCAGTTTATCCCGCTAAATATTTTGTTACCGATAAAGCACAGATACAACGGGCTATTCATGATATCGAAGCAGAGCTTGAAGACAGGCTAAAATATTTTAGGGAGAGTGAAAAATATTTAGAAGCTCAACGATTGGAACAGAGAACCCGTTTCGATATTGAGATGATGAAAGAAATCGGATATTGTTCGGGAATAGAAAATTATTCCAGGCACATGGACGGCAGACCGGCGGGTTCCCGTCCTTATAACTTATTCGATTATTTTCCAAAGGATTTTCTATTAGTAATTGATGAGTCGCATGTTACTATTCCACAGATACGGGGAATGTATAACGGCGATCGTTCACGCAAACAAACTTTAGTCGATTATGGATTCAGACTTCCATCCGCACTCGATAACCGACCAATGACGTTTGATGAATTCAGCAAGATGTTAAATCAGGTAATATTTGTAAGTGCCACTCCCGCAGAATATGAACTTGAAAAAAGCGGCGGTGTGGTTGTAGAGCAAATAATCCGTCCCACCGGCTTGCTCGATCCGGAAATTGAAGTGAGACCGATTAAAGGTCAAATAGACGATTTAATTGCCGAAGTAAGAAAGCGCGCCGTGAACAAAGAAAGAGTGCTCGTAACTACCTTAACAAAAAAAATGGCTGAAGATTTGTCCGATTATTTAGATAAGATCGGCGTTAAGGTGAGGTATATCCACAGCGATATTGATGCACTTGAGCGGGTGGAAATTTTACGCGATCTCAGGCTCGGTGATTTCGATGTGCTGGTTGGAGTAAATCTGCTAAGGGAGGGATTAGATTTACCAGAAGTTTCGATGGTTGCAATTTTAGATGCGGATAAGGAAGGATTTTTAAGAAGCGAACGCTCACTTATGCAAACAGCCGGAAGAACAGCAAGGAATGTAAATG
>CAZTDB010000006.1:0-19638 GCA_964612385.1 uncultured Ignavibacteriaceae bacterium | reverse complement strand
ATTTTCGATTAAGGGGCATAAGCGTTGGCTAATTTATGCCTTTCAGAGACATTATACTATTTTGACAATAGAACCGAAAAATATTGAATTGCTTGAATGCTATCATTGCGGTGAGGACTGTAATGACGGAAGCTTAAAATCAGACGAAAAAATATTCTGCTGCACAGGATGCAAAACAGTGTACGAAATACTGCAGGAGAATAATCTTTGTAATTATTACACTCTTGAAAACACTCCAGGAATTTCATTAAAAATCCTTTCCGAAAAACGGTACGAATACCTTGACGATCCCTCCGTTGTAAAACAATTAACGGATTTCTATGAGGCCAACTTAGCTTTTGTTTCTTTCGACATTCCTCAGATTCACTGCAGCTCATGTATCTGGCTGCTCGAAAATCTCTACCAATTAAACAATAGTATTCTGAACAGCAGTGTTGATTTCCTTAAGAAACGTGTTTCTATAAAATTCATTCCCGCTAAAATTACCTTGAAGCAGATTGTTATGCTGCTTGCTTCATTAGGATATGAGCCAAGAATTCATCTGGATAGTGCAGCAAAGAAAAAGGACGAACACCCCAACAAATCTCTTTATTATAAAATTGGAATTGCCGCATTTTGCTTTGGCAACATAATGCTGCTAAGCTTCCCGGAATATTTGTCGTTGGACTTTAACGATATTTTCTATAAAAAACTTTTCGGCTGCTTGAATTTTATCTTATCTCTTCCGGTTTTCTTTTACTCTGCTTCGGGTTATTATTCATCGGCAATAAAAGGTTTGCGAAAAAAAGTAATAAACATCGACGTTCCAATTTCGCTAGGGATTTTAACTTTATTTATCCGCAGCTCGTATGAAATTCTCGCACAAAGCGGCGCAGGATATTTTGATTCATTAACAGGTCTCGTTTTTTTTCTTCTCATAGGTAAGCTGTTCCAAAGCAAAACTTATGAAGCACTAAATTTTGAACGCGACTACAAAGCATATTTTCCCCTTTCAGTAATCTTAAAAACAAAGGAGGGAGAACACTCAATTCCTATAAGTAAATTAAAAGTGGGTGATAGGATATTAATCCGCAGCAATGAAATAATTCCTGCCGACTCAATTTTATTCGGCGGCTTTGCCAATATCGACTACAGCTTTGTTACAGGCGAATCGAAACACGTTCAAAAGGTACCGGGCGAAGTAATTTACGCCGGCGGAAGACAATCGGGCGGATTGATTGAATTAGAAGTGATAAAAGAAGTATCGCAAAGTTACCTTACCCAGTTGTGGAACAGCAATGCGTTTAATAAAAAAGGAGAAAGTAATTTTACGCACTTCTCTAATGCTGTAAGCAAATACTTTACAATAATTGTTTTATTGATTGCATTTATATCTGCAATAGCATGGATTCCTTCGGGTGCTCATACGGCATTAAGTGTATTTACCGCAGTGTTGATAATTGCTTGTCCGTGTGCTTTAGCGTTATCTACTCCGTTCACTCTGGGAAATACTGTAAGAATTTTTGGAAGAAACAGGTTTTATTTAAAGAATATTAAAACGGTAGAAGATATTGCAAGAGCAAATGCAATAGTGTTCGATAAAACAGGTACAATAACCAAAACTGAAAATTCAGACATAAAATTTTTGGGACAGGCATTAACCGACTCCGAGCTTGATGTTGTTAAATCGTTAGTTAAAAATTCAACCCATCCAATCAGCCGGCAGATACACGACTCGATTCAGGCAAAAGACAATTACACTGTTAATCAATTTGAAGAGAAACCGGGCAGAGGAATTCGGGGAGTAATTGACGGCAGGAAGATAAAACTCGGCACTTTAGGATTTGTAAATTTAAACGGAAATGATAAGCGTTTTAACGATCACTCATCTGCTCAAAAAGATAAGTTCGATACAAGAGTTTATCTTTCAATCGATGATAAAATCTCCGGAGTTTTTGAACTATCCAATTCGTACAGAGAAGGAATAAAAGGGGTTATTTCCGAACTATCGAAAGAGTACGATCTTTCATTACTTTCAGGAGATAATGACGGTGAAAGAAATAATCTTTTACAATTCTTTTCCGAAGAATCGAAGCTTTACTTCAAACAATCACCTGAAGATAAACTAAAATTTATCGAATCGCTTCAAGGTAATGGCAAAAAAGTTATTATGCTGGGAGACGGTTTGAATGATGCCGGAGCTTTGAAACAAAGCGATGCCGGCATAGCAGTAACCGAAAGCATTAGCAGTTTCTCTCCGGCATCCGATGCGATATTAGATGCTTCTTTACTAAGCGAACTTCCGTTGTTTATAAAATTTTCAAAAACCAGCGTAAAAATTATTTATTTGAGCTTTGTTATTTCATTTTTCTACAACGTAATCGGATTGAGCTTTGCGGTTCAAGCTTTGCTAACACCTATTATTGCTGCCATACTGATGCCGTTAAGCTCAATCTCGGTTGTTGCTTTTGCAACTCTATCAACAAATCTTTTAGCAAGAAAAAGAGGTCTGTAATTTCGGTCATAGTAATTTTAATAGGATTCAGCTTAGCTGTAGCAATAGGATTTTTAATCGCATTTCTGTGGGCTGTTAAAAGCGGACAGTATAACGATACCTATACGCCATCAATCAGAATTTTATTTGACGACCGCAATTCATCCTCATCTAACAAAGAAGAAGAATCAAATTCTAAAGAAAAATAATATTCAGTTCATAAAAGGAGTAAAACCTTATGCAGATAGAAAAATTCAGTTACGATAACAAGGTTGTAAAATACTTCGCATACGCTTCCGTCTTCTGGGGGCTGATAGGTATGTTAGTAGGACTGCTTATCGCAACTCAATTATTTTTGCCCGGCTTAAATTTTAATCTGCCGTTTACAACATTCGGGCGGATAAGACCGCTGCATACAAATGCGGTTATCTTTGCTTTTGTGGGTAACGCGATTTTTATGGGGGTTTATTATTCGCTTCCGCGCTTGTGTAAATCGGCAATGTTCAGCCGTTTTCTAAGCTACTTTCATTTTTGGGGATGGCAATTAATTATTCTTGCCGCAGCTCTTACTCTGCCGCTTGGTATTACTACAAGTAAAGAGTACGCCGAGCTTGAATGGCCTATCGATATAGCAATTGCCCTTGTTTGGGTTGCTTTCGGAATTAACATGCTTGGCACCATAATCAAGAGACGTGAAAGCCACATGTATGTTGCAATATGGTTTTATCTTGCAACATGGATTACTGTAGCAGTATTACACATCGTTAATTCTATCGAGATTCCTGCAAGCTTTTTGAAAAGTTACCCCATTTATGCCGGTGTACAAGATGCCTTAGTTCAGTGGTGGTACGGGCATAATGCAGTAGCATTTTTCTTAACCACTCCATATTTAGGCTTGATGTACTACTTCCTTCCGAAAGCAGCTAACCGCCCGGTGTATTCGTACAGGCTCTCAATCATACATTTTTGGTCGTTAATATTTATTTACATCTGGGCTGGTCCCCATCATCTTTTATACTCTGCGTTACCCGATTGGGCACAATCGCTTGGTACAGTTTTCTCCATAATGCTTATCGCTCCATCGTGGGGAGGAATGATAAATGGTTTGCTTACGCTTAGAGGTGCATGGGATAAAGTAAGAGAAGAACCTGTACTTAAATTTATGGTTGTTGCCGTTACTGCTTACGGTATGGCTACATTTGAAGGACCGATGCTTTCTCTGAAAAATGTAAATGCTATCGCTCACTTTACAGATTGGGTGGTTTCGCATGTTCATATAGGTGCGCTGGGATGGAACGGATTTTTAACTTTTGGAATTCTTTATTGGCTTTTACCGCGTATGTTCAATACAAATCTATATTCGAAGAAACTTGCAAATACGCATTTTTGGATTGGCATGTTGGGAATTGTTTTCTATGCCTCTTCAATGTATTGGTCGGGAATAACTCAATCATTAATGTGGAAACAATTCAATCCTTTCGGAATGCTTCAGTATCCGAATTTTCTTGAAACTGTTCTTCAGATAATACCGATGTATATTATTAGAGCAATAGGTGGATTGCTTTATTTAACCGGAATGATCTTAATGACATATAATTTATACAAAACAGTTAAGCAAGGATATTTTGTTAATGAAGAACAAACCGAAGCTCCCGCTTTAATTAAAATAAAAGATAAGATGAAAAAAGGAATACGTCATAGATGGATTGAAAAAAGACCTGTTCAATTTACGCTGGTTTCATTGGTTGTAATTTCAATAGGGGGATTGGTTGAATTTTTACCGACATTTCTTATTCAATCCAACATACCAACCATTGCAAGCGTTCAGCCGTATACTCCTCTCGAGCTTCAAGGGCGGGATATTTACATTCGCGAAGGATGCGTAAGCTGTCATTCACAACTAATTCGCCCCTTTAGATCCGAAACAGAGCGTTACGGTGAATATTCTAAAGCCGGCGAATATGTTTATGATCATCCTTTCCTTTGGGGTTCTAAGCGAACGGGACCCGACTTGCTGAGAGTTGGCGGTAAGTATCCGAACCTTTGGCATTATTTGCACATGGAAAATCCAGGTGCGATGTCACCCGGTTCTATTATGCCGCCATATCCATGGCTTATTTCTAATGACTTGGATGTATCAAATACTTCTTCGAAGATAAATCCAATGAAAAAACTCGGCGTGCCTTATCCTGAAGATTATGAAAGTATTGCGAATAACGAGCTGATAAAACAAGCGGAAGCTATCGCGATCGATCTGCAAAACAACGGTGCCGCAGTTGAAAGCAATAAAGAAATCATAGCCTTAATTGCATATCTTCAAAGACTCGGGGCAGATATAAAAGGAAATAAATCTGTTGCAAATAAGTAAGTAATGAGAGAACAGCTATGTATAAAGATGTGTTACAATCAATAGAAGGAATAGGGATTTATCCAATAATCTCATTCATAATATTTTTTACTTTTTTTATCGGTTTAATTTTCTGGCTGATTAAGGCTGATAAAAACTACATCATTAAGATGAAACAAATGCCTTTAGATTCTAACAAAGGTTTTCACAATAATTCTACAGGTGAAGTAAATGAAAACTAACACAAAAAGTTTTTACCGGATAATTTTAAAAATCGTTGCAATAATTGCGCTGACATCTTTCTCCGCAGCTTCTCAAACAAAACAGGATTTTAGCGATACATATTATAATATTTTTGCTCTATTGCTATTATTTGTTCTCATTCTGATAGTTTTCGGCTTTTTGTATTTTGGAATGGGCGAGAGAGTTTCTGCTGCTAAAAAGAAAAAATCCCTGCTAAAAAGCTTAAGACAACTGCTGACACGTTCAACTCCAATCGAACGGGAAGCCGATATAATGCTCGATCATGATTATGATGGAATAAAAGAGCTTGATAATAGAATTCCGCCATGGTTTAGCGGCTTGTTTTATCTTACTATAATCTTTGCGATTTATTATATGATCGATTATCACGTGCTCGAAACAAGCAAGCTGCAGGCTGAAGAATACGAAGAAGAAATGCGGATTGCCGATATGCAAAGAACGGAATTAATAAAATCAGGTGCTTTAATTAATGAAGACACTGTAGAACCTTTAACCGATGATGAGTCGATTAATAATGGCAAAGAAATTTACCGGAAAAATTGCATAGCATGCCACGGTGAGCTTGGCGGAGGATTGATCGGTCCAAACTTAACCGATGAATACTGGATTCACGGAGGCGGAATTAAAAATATATTTAAAGTTATTAAGTACGGTGTCCCTGCAAAAGGAATGATTAGCTGGCAGCAGCAGCTTAATCCAAAACAAATTCAGGAAGTATCCAGCTTCATAATAAGTATCGAAGGTTCTAATCCGCTGAATGCAAAGCAGCCTGAGGGTGATAAATATGTTCAGCAATAATTCAAGAAAAAGCAAATATGTATAGAGCAGAAAAGATTGATCAGCCCGGGCAAAGCAGCTTTCGCGATTCCATTGCTACGGTAAGCAAAGAAGGAAAGAGAAAATGGATATATCCTAAAAAACCTTCGGGAAAATTTTATAATGCAAGAACTGCTGTAAGTATTTTACTATTGCTGATTTTATTTATTACGCCTTTTGTTAAGCTTAACGGCAGACCAATATTTTTGTTTGATTTTCTGAACCGCACTTTCATATTGTTTGGACTTCCGTTTGGACCGCACGACTTTCATCTGTTTGTTCTAGCTATGATAGCCATCATAGTATTCATCATTCTTTTTACGGCAGCTTACGGAAGAATATTCTGCGGATGGATTTGTCCTCAAACAGTATTTATGGAAATGGTATTCCGGAAGATTGAATATTGGGTAGAAGGCGATGCAAAATCTCAGCAGCAATTATCCAACGCACTGCGGGATTCAAAAAAAATAATTAAGAAGGTTTCAAAGCATTCCATATTTTTTATACTATCTTTTATAATATCGAATGTTTTTCTTGCTTACATAATAGGCATAGACAAACTCTTAAATATAGTAACAGCCCCGCCGTCTGAACACTTAAATGGATTAATAGCAATGCTGTTATTTTCAGGAGTTTTTTATTGGGTGTTCGCATATTTCAGAGAGCAGGCATGCACAATTGTTTGTCCCTACGGCAGGCTTCAAGGCGTTTTGTTAGACAGAGATTCGATAGTAATTGCTTACGACCATATTCGCGGTGAACCGAGAAGCAAATTCAAAAGAAATTCTTCAAGAGAAAAACTCGGCTATTGTATCGATTGCAGTCTATGTGTTGACGTTTGTCCTACCGGCATTGATATAAGAAACGGAATACAGTTAGAATGTGTAAATTGCGCGGCATGTATTGATGCATGCGATTCAGTTATGGAAAAAGTAAATTTTCCGAAAGGATTGATACGATATGCATCGATAAACAGCATTGAAAATAAAGCAAAGTTTCGAATTACGCCGCGAGTTGCCGGATATTCAACTTTGCTTATTTTGTTAATTTCTCTGCTTGGCTATTTAATCTCAACCAGAACCGACTTTAATATTAATATTCTAAGAACGCCAGGAATGATATTTCAGGAACAGCCAGGAGGAATGATAAGCAACATGTACGATTTCAATATTGTGAATAAAACATTTGAAAGAGCCTCAATCGAATTGAAACTTGCTCCATCAAAAGGTGAATTAAAGTTAATTGGCGATCCGATCATTTTGAAACCGCAGGAAAAGCACGAAGCCAAATTTTTAATTTTAATACCGAAAGCAGAATTAAAAAAGATGAATAATGAAATTAAGCTGAAAGTTTTTTCAAATAATAAATTGATTAAAGAAACCGGCACATCATTTTTAGCTCCACGAAATAAGGAGGAAAAGCTTTAATGAAATTTAATTGGGGTATAGGAATTATAATTGCGTTCATAATTTTTATGGCTGTTACGCTTCTATCGGTTTTTGTTTTTATGAACGAAGATGTTGAGCTTGTTACCGATAACTATTACGAAAAAACTCTTGAATACCAGAAACAAATTGACATATTAAACAGAACCTCGAACCTGAGCATTAAGCCTGACATCAATCTTGTAAATGAATTTATATATGTAAAATTTCCGCCGGATTGGAAGCTTGACAGGATAACCGGAACCGTAAGCTTCTATCGTCCAAACAATGCAAAGAAAGATTTTGTTATATCGTTAAAATTCGATACGACCGGAGTTCAGGTATTTGACGGAAGTGAACTGGATAATGGTTTGTGGAAAATTAAAGCATCCTGGCAGATGGATAGCCTGGATTATTATATCGAAAAAGCGATAATAAAATAGTTATTAACTAAGCTTACGCGGCATGCTAAACCTCGGAGGTTTCAATGAATGTTTTTACAAGGGTATTATTGATTTTCTAACCAAGAAACTAGCTTCAGAATATATCGGTTGCCAAAACCTCGGAGGTTTTCGTCTTACTTGCGTAAGGTAAGTTGTTAAATCATGTGGCATAGAGTTAAAATAAAATGAGAAAAAACAAATGGAATTAATTTCAGCAATGATGATTGGATTAGTAGGGAGCTTTCACTGCGTGGGAATGTGCGGTCCCATTGCACTGGCGCTGCCGAATGTAAATTTAAATACTGCGCCCTTTTTAGCCGGAAGGCTGTTATATAATTCAGGTCGCATTGTAACTTATGCTCTGATGGGTGGTTTGTTCGGACTCTTAGGCAAAGGTATTGCAATTGCAGGTATACAACAATGGATTTCTATTTTGTTAGGTGTACTAATTTTAGTTATAGTTTTTCTTCCTTCTAAAATTAAAATCAATCTAACAAGACATGAAATTATTGAGAGAATAAATTCACCATTGAAGAAATCAATTGGCATTTTATTTAAGAAAGGAACAGCTCCTTCAATGTTCGCAATAGGATTTTTTAATGGATTTTTACCGTGCGGTTTGGTTTACGTAGCGCTTGCAGGTGCGGTTGCTTCAGGCAGTATGCTCAACGGTATGCTGTTTATGTTTTTATTTGGATTAGGAACCTTACCCCTTTTATTTACCGTATCGTTATTTGGAAAAATACTTACAGTGGATATCAGACAAAAGATTAGAAGATTGATACCGGTTTTTGCTGCTGCATTAGCAATAATATTTATATTGCGAGGTTTGAATTTGGGAATACCGATAGTAAGCCCTAAGTTAACCGGGAAAGCACCTTCCACTGAAATGATGCATAAGCACTAAATAAAAGTGTTTGAAATTTTATAAGGATACTGAATAAAAAAATCAAATTCCGAATTTCAAAATGCAAATAAGAATCAATTATCAAATCCAATAGTTCAAACATTATACGACTCTGAAGAATTTGAAAAATTAATTTTTAGTTATAGAGAATTACTTATATTAAAATTCTTGGTGGGTGCAAAACGATAAACAGCAATTAAACCTACAGGGTAAGGATAGTAAAGGGAAAAAACCTCCGAGGTTTTCGAAAGCTTTTGCTCTTTGCTAACCTCGGAGGTTTCGGTTAAATTATTTAATCAATTGCATCTTCTTTGAGAAGACTTTCCCATTTGCGTTTAATGTGTAAATGTAAGTTCCGCTTGATAGTTTGGAAGCGTCAAAATTCACTTTATAGCTCCCGCTTTCCTGCAATTCATTAACCAGATCGGCTACTTTTTCGCCTAACATATTGAAGACTGTTAATGTTACTTTACCTGCTTCGGGCAGATAGTAAGAAATTGTAGTTGCCGGGTTGAATGGATTCGGGTAGTTTTGAGCTAATACATATTTACCCGGAATAGCAATTACTTCCACTTCAATTATTTTGGAGAATTCATAAGTGCCGTTATAATCGAGTTGCTTTAGGCGGTATGAATATTTACCGGCTTTATCAACCTGATCGTTGAAGGTATAAATATTCATTTCGGTTGTTGTGCCCTTGCCTTCAACAAATCCGATTTTTTCGAACGAACCGCTTTCGGATTTCCTTTGAACTTCAAAGCCAGCATTATTCGTTTCGGTTCCGGTAACCCATCTTAGCTCGATGTTGTTTCCGTTAACTGTCGAAGAAAACGAAACTAACTCAACAGGGACTTCTCCGCCCGGATTCCACACTAAATAATCAATCCAGATTTCAATGTCGGGTGTTTCATTAGGCGCAAATAATGTTAAGGCATCAACAGAAACCGGATCTTCAATTATTCCGTTGGCAGATGCTGTCAGCCAGGCAGTCCATTCTGATGTGTCGGCAAGATTCCACTGGTATAAATGCCAATTCCCGTCTCGATTTATCTCCCTCAACGTTCCTAACTCAGCAGTTGCCGGTGCATCAACAGCAATTGAGCAATAAGTACTATCTCTTCCGCCAATGGCTTTCATTGCATATCCAATGTAGCCAACGCTGCCAAGAGTGTCGTTTTGTGATAATGCAGCAGCAGTACCCGAAATAAATCTCATTACCCAGGCAGCAGTGTTAGCAGGATCATCGGTAAGAACGAAATGCATTGAAGCTGAACCATGAAATGAAGTAGAAGAATCAACTCCTAAGGAGTGATAATTGAATCCAACAGATGAGCCCGAATACCTTGGGTGGGTATTCTTGAAGTGCCCGAGGTCCGCTTCAAAATCATCAATTATATGGATTTGAGAATACCCGAACGAAGCAGCAAGAAAAATCGAAAAGATTATTAGTAATAAATTTTTCATAGAACATCCTCCTGATTTTTTTTAATGATTTTAATAATAAAGAAGAACTAAAAACATTTTCCCTTTAGGTAAAATGAACGTAATAAAATTTTATCTTTTAAGCAAGAAAATAATTTTAAAAAAATAAAACCGACACAAGGTGGTTTAATTATGATCGGGCTATTACTGCAGGTGAGCAGCTAATCTTTTTCGCAGCACCGAAATCGCTTTGTTCATTTGATTTTTTACGGTTTGAAGCGAAACCTCGAGTATTTCGGCAATCTCCGAATATTCAAATCCATGGTATCTGCTTAGGATAAAAGTTGCACGGCATCTATCGGGAAGCATATTAACAGCCCGCTGAAAATCATCCATTAAAAAAGCTCTGTCATAATCTTCTTCAGGCTGATGGGTCAAGTTTATCAAAAAGGAATCTTCGTCGCTGATTGAACTTACGGGCGGTTTTCTTGTAACATGATTCAAGGCAAGGTTGCGCGCAATCTTAAACAGATATGCTTTGGGAGAACGGCTTAAATCAAGATGATCTTTATTCAGCCAGAATTTAATGAATGTTTCCTGGGTTAAATCTTCTGCGGCATCGCGGTCTGAAGTATAACGGTAAAGAAAATGAAAGATATTCGGCTGCAAAGCAAAGAAGAATTCTTTGAATGCCCTTTCATCTTCATCCTTCACCCGCTGGAGCAAAGATTGGATTTCAAGATCTGTAATCGAAATCATTTCCCCCTCACCCTGAACCCCATGTTCAAAAATCCCTTTATATTATGAGCGCATCGAAAATTAAAACTTATTCGGCGGAAATGCTAATCAATTCAACAGACCGGATAAAAATTAATTATTGTTTACCTTTTTGTAACAGCTTTTTTTTAGATGGGGCAATTGCATTGTGAATAAATATGCACGGAGAGATTTAAATATGAAAAATAGATGACTCCCTATCCCTTACAACATAGTTAACAAAGCTCATATTTGCCGGTATGAAATTGAAATCAGATAACGACACACAACAGACAACAAACAACCAACTACCCATACTTTATTATTCTATAGTAGGATTTCTTTCAAATGTTACTTCCTTCCAGGCGCGGTTTTAATCCAATCGATTAAAGTCTTAGCCAATTCTTCCCTGGTATTCTTAAAATAATGGTCATCCTGGAAAGCAAGCATTTTTACCCGATTAGCGTTTTCATTCTGAAGTGCTCTGTATATTGGTAACACAATTAGTTCAATTGTTGTTTGAACATCGTTCCATCCGCCGATAAGTAAAATATCTTTTTCAGCTAACGATGCGGCATTTTTCTTTATATCAAATATTGAATCGATTTTTATCACACCGTCTTTAACCATTTCATGGGGTAAGGCACCCGTCTCAAATCTTGCCGGTCCTTTGGGCGCTGTAAGATTAAGAAACATCTGATCAATCATTTTTTTCATTTCATCATTACGGGCATACTCGCGAAGGAATTCTCCAAAGTCGTTACCTGCAATAGAGAATACGGTAGTCACTTCGGGATGGACTGCAGCATACACCAATGCCATACCGCCGCCATGGCACCATCCGCCCAAATAAGTAAGAGATTCGTCTATTTTAAACTTGCTAATGTTTTCCGGATTGTTAATAAAGTCAAATGCAGCTTGTATATCTTTTTGATTGTTTTCGAAGCTTACCAGCCCCTGGCTTTGATAAGTTCCGGCATAATTAAAAGTCAGAGCATTAATTCCGGCTTGTGAAAGTTTTTCTCCGATGCCTAAAACATCCCTTTCGTTTCCTGGAAATCCAGGTAATAGTATTACCGTCGAAAATTTTCCTTCATCCCCTGCAAGATAGAATTTACCTTTAAGCTTTATTCCATCACGTTCGATTGTAACATCGTGAACCGTTTGCCCTTGAGCAAGACATACGAGGATAAAGAAATTGACAGCTACGAATAATATTTTTCGTGAGCGCTTTGGTTGTGTATTTAACATTTCGAATCTCCATTTTAAGGATAATGAATTATCTATGTTTTAGTTTCTTACCTCAAACCTTCAAGGTTACCCTTCGCAGGAGAACTGCAAACCTCGAAAGTTTCTGAACGTCTCTACCTTCAGCGGTAACGTAAGGCTAACAGGCTTTGCATTTTTAGTTTGAATATATCCTTCATCATAAGTGAACGAGTAACCATTTTCATCTTCGATTAATATACCCGCTAAAGAATCACGATAAAAAACCTTACCTTTTTTCAATGTTCATTTTCTCCTATAATCTTTTTGACCGGACCAAGTTCATATCCAAATAAAAATAACACCTGATTCACTTTATCCATTTGTAAAGATTTTTTACCTTGCTCAAGCTCCCTGACAAACCTAAGCCCAACCCCGGCTCTTTCCGCAAGAAGTTCTTGAGTTAAGCCCAATTTTTTTCGTTTTTCTTTCACAAAGTCAGCTAATTTTTGCATTATTTGTACCTGTACGGGGATAATGAATTATTTTCATGGCAATTATATACCCGAACGGGTACAAAGTCAATAAATAAATTTCTTTTTGTACCCGAACGGTATGTTTACAAGATTTGCAGAAAGGATTGAGAGAATAAATAACGAAGAAATAAATAAGTTCACTCTACCCTCATAGATATTAAATACAATTTTTCAATTCCGATTTTTTATGATGTTCGTAACACTGCCACAAGAATATACTTTTGGAGGGTGGCATTATACATTGAAATCCAAATGGTGAAGTGAAGATTTTTATTTCCATTTGTAGGGAAAAAGATTATTTTAGAATAGTAAGCCCGGCGGAAGTCGGGTCTACTGTAAAAGTTTTCACAACGGGATAGTGAAATAAAAAGCCCCCGTTAAGTACGAGGGCGAACTTTTTGAAGACAAAACTTCACTACGGAATAATCCTTATTGTGATTTGCTTCAGTCCAAAAATAAATAAATGAAGGAGATTTACAAAATGGAATTCAAAAAAGTTTTAGGACTCGATATTGGAACGAACTCAATAGGCGGTTCATTTATTAACATACCTAAAAATATCAACGATTTTGGTAAAGATGGAAAAATAGAATGGCTTGGAAGCAGAATAATTCCGGTTGAGGGTGATTATTTACAAAAGTTTGAGAGCGGCGGACAGGCAGAAACTAAAGCTGCTGCAAGAAGAATGAAGCGCGGTACCAGAAGACTCAAGCATCGTTACAAATTGAGAAGAACCCGTTTAATCAAAGTATTTAAACTTCTTGACTGGCTTGATGATAGCTTTCCGGAAGATTTTAAGAAAGAAATGTCAATCGAAGAAAACTTCAAATTTAACATCAATGAGTTCCTCTCTTTCAGTAAAGAATCGGTTAAAGAAGCAACAAATTTATTGGGAGCTGAAGAAAAGCAAAACAAAAATATTACAGTGCCCGAAGATTGGATTATATATTATCTCAGAAAAAAAGCTTTGACTGAAAAAATTACTATCCATGAATTGACTCGTATAATTTATATGATGAACCAACGAAGAGGATTTAAAAGCAGTAGAAAAGATTTAATAGAAACGTCTGTTTTGAATTATGATGAATTTAAAAGAATTAGAGATAACATAGAAGCAGGTAAGCTAATTGAATATAATAATGGTGAAGGTGAAGAATTAGAGACCAAGTTTGTTTCTATAACAAAGATAAGTTCAGTTGAACAAGAAGGAGAAGAAAAAGATAAAAAAGGAAATTTTACTTTTAAGATAACATCAGAGGACAAACGATTAGAATCATGGATTGAAAAAAGAAAGAAACAGCCTGAATGGATTGGAAAAGATTTTAATTTAGTTGTAACGCAGAAGATTGATAAAAAAGGGAAATTCACTCAAAACAAACCACAAAACCCCAAAGAAGATGATTGGGAATTGAATATGGTTGCTTTGGATAATCAAATAGGGGATAAAACCCCGGGTGAATTTTTTTGGGATAAACTTGTTGAAAATAAAAACTATAAAATCCGGCAAATCGCTGTGAGAAGAGAAAAATATAAGAATGAACTAGAAATAATCTGGAAAAAACAAGTTGAGCTAAGAAGAAATGAAAATTACGGGCAAGAAATCTTGAATGAAGATAAGCTAGGACAGATTGCAACGGCACTTTATAAGCATAATACTGCTAAGCAAAAAGAATTAAAAGAAAAAGGCCTTTTGCACATTATATCAAATGATATAATTTATTATCAGCGTGAATTAAAGTCACAAAAAAATTCCGTCGGTGAATGCCAATATGAAAAACATAAAGGAATAGATGGAGAAATCTATGGAGTCAAATGTTCTCCAAAATCAAGCCCGGAATTTCAGGAATACCGAATTTGGCAGGATATTCACAACATTCGCATTTTTGAAAAAGAACGGATGATAAATGGTATTACAAAAATTGATGTGGATGTTACTAAACAATTTATTAATCAATCATCAAAAGAAGAATTGTTCCAACTTTTCGACAAATCAAGAGAAATTTCAGAACAAAACATTTTTGATAAACTGAACAAGCTTTCAACTAACGGTCAGCTAAGTATAGAAAAATATAGGATAAACTTATTTACTAACAGAGAGAAGCTGCAAGGAAACGAAACCAAGGAATTGTTTAGAAAAATTTTTAGAAAATTCGATTATGAAATTGAGGGCGAAAAACTTCTTCAAAATAAAGACACACTCAGAAAATTGTGGCACATCAATTATTCAATTAGTTCATCCAATTTCGAAAAATCTGCAAAAGGTATTAGATCGGCATTATTCAAATTTAATTTACCTGAAGAAATTATAGAAACTTTTACAAAACTGCCTGAACCTAAAAAGCAATACGCTTCATATTCGACTAAAGCGATTAACAAATTATTGCCATTGATGCGATGCGGCAAATATTGGAGTTGGGAAAATATACACGCAGAAACAAAAGAAAGAATAGAAAAAATTATTAAAGATGGGTGGGATTTCGCTTATGATAAGAGGACAGGTGAATTAATAAGAGAAAGAGAATTTGCAAATAAAGAACAGTTTTCCGGTTTACCGATTTGGATGGCTTGTTATGTTGTATATGCAAGGCATAGCGAAAGAGAAGGTGATAAAAAATATAGTGAAGATGAAATAAAAAATTTAGATATAATGAAATTAATTCCAAATAATAGTCTAAGAAATCCTATTGTAGAACAAGTAATCCGGGAGACTATGTTTTTAGTAAAAGATCTCTGCAATAAATACGGACAGCCTGATGAAATTCATATTGAATTAGGAAGGGAATTAAAAAAGAATTCTATAGAAAAAGATAGAATTGCAAAGAACAACGCTAAAAATCTTGAAGAAAAAATCCGAATTAAGAAACTTCTTTATGAATTGCTGAATGGAGACTTTGAGCATTATAACGAAGATGGAGAAATCATAAAAGAATCATTTGCGATAAAACCTGACCCCGAAAATCCTACTGATATTGAGAAGTTTCGGATATACAAAAGCTGCGGAGCTATTACAAGTGATGAAGAGAAGGAAAAGTGGGAAACTTTGTTTAAGGATGGCAAAAAAGAAAGAATTCCAACCAATTCTGAAATAAAAAAATATACGTTATGGCTCAGTCAAAAATGTTGTTCTCCTTATACCGGTAAAATAATTCCGCTTGGCAGATTATTCACAGAAGAATATGAAGTAGAGCATATAATTCCAAGAAAGAAATTAAAAAATGATGCCTTCGAAAATCTTGTAATATGTGAAAGAGGTGTAAACAAACTTAAGGGCAATGAGTTAGCAATGCTTTTTATAAGCACACACAACGGTGCCGAATTGACCTATGAAGGCAAAAAATATAAACTGCAGCCAACGGATGAATATATATCACACTGCAAAAATACTTTCAAGGGTAGGAAACTCAAAAATCTTTTAGCTACAGAAGTACCAGAGGATTTTGTTGAAAGACAAATAAACGATACAAGATATATTACAAGAAAAGTTAGTGAATTACTCTATCCTATAGCAAAAGACAAAGCAGGTTTGGTATTTACTATTGGCAGTATTACAAGTGATTTAAAACGAGAGTGGGGATTGAATAATGTTTGGAAAGAAATTTTAAAACCACGCTTTGAAAGACTTGAACAAATTACTGGACAGCAAATGATCATTCCCGATAGAGAAGATGTTAACAAATTTCATTTTAATGTTCCTGATCAACCTGATTTCAACGACAAGCGTATTGACCACCGCCACCATGCTTTAGATGCACTAATTATTGCTACAACTACAAGAGAGCATATCCGTTATTTAAATACTTTGAATGCTGTTGATAATAATCAAGAGTTACAAAAAGTAAAACGAGCATTGGTAAAAGGTAAGATAAGAGATTATAAATTACCGTGGGTTAATTTCACAAAGGATGCAAAAGAAAAGCTTAATGAATCAATAGTAACATTTAAATCAAATAACAAAGTAATAAGCAAACCATTCAATAAATATATTAAATGGGTTCAAAATGGAAATGGAACGTGGGAAAAAAAAGAATGCTATCAAGCATCAAATAAAAAATGGATGGCAGTTCGTAAATCAATGTTCAAAGAACCGCAAGGAATAATATGGATTAAAGAAAAACGGAATGTTCCGATTTTGGAAGCATTCAAAATCCAAATCGAACGAATGAAAGTTGAACATGATAGCGAAAAACGAAAAATAACAAGTTATGTTTACGACCAATTAGCTAGACCGATAATAAAAGATATTATAGAAAGAATTGGAATTGATCTAGAGGATTCGGAAAATCTTTTGAAGGAAATCAACAAATACTTAAAGAGAAACAGCAAGAAATTAGAAACGGGAAAATTAAAAAAGAATGGTAATCCCGAATATAAAACTGTGTATTTGCTTGAAGATTATGAATGCGAAAATATTGAGATTGCCGAATTAGTTGAATATGCTGCTAAACGAGTTAAACTAGATAATTCTTTTACGCACGACAAAATAAATAAGATACCCTATGCTAAAGAAGGAAATTCACCTTTAGCTGAATTATTACACGAGCATCTCAAGGCTTATGATGATAAACCTAATGAAGCTTTTGCTGGCGAAGGATTAGAAACTTTGGCGAAGAAAGTAGGAAGAAAAATCGATAAAGTTACTATATATGAAAAAAAATCACCTGATGATAAGTTTGGTAAAAAATATGTTGAAGTAGACAAAGGTGCAATTGCTTACTTCATTATTTATGAAAACGAACAAACCAAAGAACGAACGGAAATGAATTCACTTGCAACACATAAAGCAATTGAAAGATTAGTCCAAGGCAAACCGCTTGTAAAAAAAAGAGAAGGATTTACGACTATTATTCTTTCTTCAAATGATTTGGTTTATGTACCTACAGAAGACGAATCATTAAAATTAAAGTTAGGTGAATCTAATGCAATAAATTGGGATTCCAGAAAAAAAATTGCCGAGCGCATTTATAAAATGGTTAGCAGTTCGAAAGGTGTTTGTCAATTCCTACAACATCATATTTCTAAAGCAATTATTCCTTCAGATGCAAAAGAAAAAATAAAGGGAGAGATTGATTGGCATGACAAATCTCCAAAAACAATGGATAGGCAAACTACAATTTCTAATTGCTGTGTAAAAATAGAAGTTGATCGTCTCGGCAACATAAAGCCAGTAGTATAATAAAATGATAAAACGAACACTTTATTTCGGCAGCCCTGCTTATCTCAGCACAAAAGACAAGCAGCTAATAATAACTACGCCTGAACAACATTCAGAGATTGATAATGAAGAACAGAGCATGGACGAAAATGAAAGGTATAAATACCGTACAAATCAAAATTCCGTGCCGATTGAAGATATAGGAATATTAATTCTAGACAACAATCAAATAACAATTACACAAGGATTGTTGTCTTCCCTGCTTGAAAACAATTCGGCGGTGGTTACATGCAATAGCTCTCACATGCCTGCGGGGCTTTTACTTCCACTATCAGTCAATCAAATTCAACAGGAAAAATTTGAGGCTCAAATCAATGCCTCGGTACCGGTTAAAAAGCAGCTCTGGCAGCAAACCATATCGGCTAAAATTAAAAATCAAGCGGCACTACTAAGATTAAAAGGAATTAAAGCAGAAAATATGCTCAAATGGTCTAAAACGGTTAAATCCGGCGACGCTGGAAATCTTGAAGGACGTGCCGCTGTTTATTACTGGAAAAATCTTTTTCCGAAGGAGCTTGAGTTCACGCGTGACAGATACGGGCTGCCGCCGAATCAATTGTTGAATTACGGTTACGCGGTTTTGCGAGCGGTGGTTGCACGATCATTGATTGCCTCCGGTTTATTACCTACGCTCGGCATTCATCATCATAATAAATACAATGCTTATTGCCTTGCTGACGATATTATGGAACCGTACAGACCTTATGTTGATTCGCTTGTTTGCGAAATAATTGAGAACGGAGAAGACTTTGAAGAATTAACGCCGTCGATTAAAAAGCAGCTTCTTGAAATTCCTGCGATGACAATTATGATAAGCAACGAGAAAAGTCCTTTAATGGTAGGAGTACAGCGCACAACCGCTTCACTGGCAAAATGTTTTTCCGGAGAGATACGAAAAATAAATTACCCAAGCTTCTCCATTCTATAATTGTAAATTATTAATTGTTAATTGTTAATTGATTTTATGAGATTTAATGAGTATAGGATAATGTGGATACTTGTATTTTTCGACCTTCCTACAGAGACAACAAAGGAAAAGAAAGCATATACAAGATTCAGGAAAGCATTAATTAAGGACGGATTTTCGATGTTTCAATTCTCTATTTATGTGCGGCATTGTTCAAGCCGGGAAAATAAAAACGTTCACGTAAAACGAATTAAATCGCTGCTGCCGGAAAAAGGGCACGTAGGAATTTTAAGCATAACCGATAAGCAATTCGGCATGATGGAAATATTTTACGGTAAGACAAAGGAGGAGAGCGGTTTCATTGAACCGCATCAGCTTGAGTTATTTTAAAAATGTAGCACAGATTAAACACATTGTTTTAGCTATGCTGTAATCTGTGCTACAAATAAATTCTCTGACAAATCCAAAACCATTTTTCTAATCCTGTTTTCCCCCTAAGTCCTTATATTTCAATGACAAACCTACATTGCACTGTTTTAAACTTTGTCAAAGAAATAATTGAAAGCAAATCACAACAAACATTGTGGGTGCGTATTAACAAATGAGACTGTTTTAAACTTTGTCAAAGAAATAATTGAAAGCAAATCACAACAGACGTGATGAACGGCTACGATTGGACCATACTGTTTTAAACTTTGTCAAAGAAATAATTGAAAGCAAATCACAACTAGTAAAACCGGATCATCTTGCTAAAGAATACTGTTTTAAACTTTGTCAAAGAAATAATTGAAAGCAAATCACAACATTACGATTCTGCGCCTCCTCTTCATAATCACTGTTTTAAACTTTGTCAAAGAAATAATTGAAAGCAAATCACAACTAGGGCAAGCATAGAAAAAAACATGACGGCACTGTTTTAAACTTT
>CAZTDB010000005.1:0-19709 GCA_964612385.1 uncultured Ignavibacteriaceae bacterium | reverse complement strand
CTTCTCAAGGTAACTATTAAAGGATATCTTACCCACTATAAACAACATAGAACCACTTTTTGCAATACGCAGGCTAAATATAAAGTAATTTTATACTCTTGACTTCTGTAATGTGTTAAAGAGAGTCTCAGGCGTATCACCACATGTGCCAGATAGATTGATAATTTGAGTTGATGGTCGGATGCGAGGAAAATTAAGCCACGAATGGACACTAATTTTCACGAATTTTTATTACTAATTAGTGATCATTTGTGTTAATTAGTGGCTTTTTATTTCTAAGATTTAAGGGAGGAAATATGTCAGGCTGTTGAATGTCTATCTAAAACGTTCCTTAAGCTTTGCCGCATACCTTCTGCTCATTGTTAAAGGCTGAGCTAATCCCTGCAAATATACATGGTATGAATAGTTGAACCATTTCTCAACCCGCTCCACATATTCAAGGTTGATGATAGTTGAACGGTGAATACGTACAAAATATTTAGATGGTAATCTTTCTTCCCATTCAATCATTGACTTAAGAACGATATGTTTCTTCTCGCCAGCTACATAGATATATGAGTAATCTTTTTCTGCGGTAATGCAAAGGATAGAGCTGATTTTAATGAATCGCGAAACTCCGTCGCCGCTAATTAATATCCGGTCATCAAAGGTGAAGTGTTTGTTCGAGCCGTTACGATGTTTCATTTCAGGATGTTGTGATTTCACCCTTGATTTTGTCGTGCTTATTTCAGCTTCATCTCCGTTATTAATTTTCTCTTTTAATAATCTTTTTACAGTTAGTGCGAGACGATCTTTTTCAAGGGGTTTCTTAAGATAATCGAGCGCATCAATCTCAAAAGCCTTAATTGCATATTCATCAAAGGCGCTGACGAAAACAATTTTTGTGTCCTTATTAATTTTATTAATTAAATCGAATCCGCTTTCATTCTTTAAACACACGTCCAAAAAAATGCTATCGGGCTTTTTACTATTTATCAAATCCACAGCAGCACGCAAGCTGGCAGCTTCTCCAATTACGTTAATTTCAGGAAACTTCTTTAATAGAATATTAAGAAGTTTTCTGAACTGTGAATCATCATCTACTATCAATGTTTTGAGCTTTGAATTATCGCTCATTAAACGTTCCTTTTTGATTAGTGCATTATCATTACCGTCGATAAATTCAAATGTTGTACCAACAGTCTAAAAAATTGATTGCTAAAAATCATCTAATTGAGGCTTATTTTTAAGTTTTGATAGTGCTACGAATAGAGTTAGGACAGGCGAATATTTTATTTTGAGATTTGAGTGTGAGCCATCTAAAATTGAGACAGGTTAAAAACTAACGATAATTAATGATGTAGACAGAATTTACTTGCTGCTTAAAAAAAGTTTTAATGTCATTATTGAATTAACTATTCTGTTATTGCTTTTGCAACTTCGATATGGAGATTCGGGCGGAAATTAATTATACCTGTATTCGTTCCGTCAGGATATACTCTGTTCGTTAGTAATATGACAAATAATTCTTTCTCTTCATCTGCCCAAATTGAAGTGCCTGTAAAACCTGTATGCCCAAATGATTTTTCTGAGAACAATTCACCTGCAGCGGATTTCTTGCCTAAATTAGTATCCCATCCGAGAGCGCGGGAACTTTCTTTAGATTGAGTCTGCAGCCATGCTTTAATAATAGAAGATTTTATGTATTGCCTATTTCCATAATTCCCATGTTGCAGCATCATCTGCATAAAAATTGCAAGGTCGCTTGCTGTTGAAAAAAGACCTGCATGCCCTGCAACCCCTCCTAAAATAAAAGCGTTACCGTCATGAACTACTCCCTTATTGCGCTTAACGGGATCGTTCGAGTCGCTTGTAGGAGGACAATAGTACCACAACTCTTTCGGAGGATTGAACATTGTACGATTCATTTTCAACGGCTTGAACAATTTTTCATTAACGAACTCATCCAATTTTTTACCACTTGTTTTTTCGATAATTTGCTGCAGCACAATCATATTTAAATCACTGTAAACCGTTTTGCTTCCGGTAGGATACTCTAATTTTTCATTCATTATCGCCGAAATCACTACATCTTTGTTAGAATACATACTTGCAAAATTTCTGTAAGCAATTAATCCGGAATTATGCTCAAGCAAATTTCTTACAGTAATATTTTCTTTACCGTTATTACCAAATTCGGGTAAGTAAAAGGATACCCTCTCATCTAATTCCAATTTATTTTCGTCAAAAAGAATCATTGCCGCAGAAGTAGTGGCTGCAACTTTTGTTAATGAAGCTAAATCAAAAATTGCATCAGTGGTATAGGGAGTAGAATTTTCATCATACGTAAATTTTCCGAAGGCTTTTTCATAAACAACTTTACCTTTATGACCAATCAGCAACACACCGCCGGGAAAAAATTTTTCTTCGACGGCATTAATCATTAATTGATCTACACTGCTGAAATCATAGTTAGTGTCTGCTTCGGCTGCTATAAATTTCAAAGAAGTTTTTTCGATCAAAATTCCTTCACCAATTTTATGCCCGGTATTTGGAATTGAAATAGGAAGCCTGCCGGTTATACCGGTTTCACCGGTTATCGCATTAACCATTGCTCTTTGCGAAACAGCCGGATCGCCGTACGCAGTTAAATAAATTTTTGCTTTTGGAAATAGAGATAATAAATATGGATTTCCAAAGCTTATCAAAACAACAGGGGATTTTAACTTCAACAAACTATTTATGAACTTAGTATGTTCATCCGAAAGACTTACAGTACCCTGATATGCTTTTACTTTAACGAAAGTAGGTACTAAAATAATATCGGATTGTTTAGCAATGTGAAGTGCATTTGCATAATCTTTGGCTCTGCTGCGTTTTGTAAGAGTAGTTTTTGCCACATATCCGAAGTTATTATCAACTTCATGTTGAAAGATTTTTATTTCATCATTGTCATTCCCATCGGTGATAGTTATACATGCAGTCCGGTATATTTTTTTAGGATCTACCGGAAGTATATTTTTATCATTCCGCACTAACGTTATAGATCTTTCGGCTATGTCTGCTGCTAAGCGATAGTGAGCTTTTCTACCGATTACTTTTTGCAATTCTTCAATATTCGAAAATTTATTTTCATCTATCCTTAACCATCTTTTTGCAGCTAAAATCTTTCGAACGCTGTTATCAATTTGATTTAGGTCGATCTCTCCGTTTTCAACTGCGTTCTTTATTGCATAGACGGCAACTTCTTCATCCGGCGGCATTAGTAAAATATCCACCCCTGCTTTAATGGCAAGTAGAGTCGCTTCAGCAGTGGAGTAATATTTTGTAATTGCACTCATATTCATGGCATCGGTAACTATGAGTCCCTCAAATCCCATTTCACCTTTAAGCAAATCAGTAATTATGGCTTTTGATAAAGTAGCCGGTAATCGTGGTTCAGGTTCAATTGCAGGAACAGACAGATGCCCGATCATAACGGAATGAACTCCAGCTCTGATTGCTTCGATAAACGGAACAAGTTCGTTGACAGCTAAATTCAGACGGTCAATATTTATTACAGGCAAATCCTGGTGTGAATCAATCTTAGTATCGCCGTGTCCGGGAAAATGTTTAACTGTAGTTAATACTCTTTCTTCAGCTGCACCGGCGATGTACGCATTCGAATATTCCGATACGATATTTTTATCTTCCGAATAAGCACGAATGTTTATTATAGGATTTTCGGCATTGTTGTTTACATCGGCAACCGGCGCATAATTTTGATGAACACCCAATGCACGGCACTCTGCTGAAATTGCCCTTGCCATTTTATATGAATATTCTGTTCTGCCTGTTGCCGAAACTGCCATGTTGTATGGAAACTCAAGCCCATCGATTAATCTCATTCCTAAACCACGCTCAAAATCGGATGCAATCAGCAGAGGTACATCTGCAATTTCCTGAAGCTTATTTATAATTAAAGCTTCATTCATTACATCGCCTCTGAAGAAAATTATACCTCCGACTTTAAGATCTTTAACGAGCGAAGAAAGTCTTGTAAATTCTTTTGAATCCTCTGCTATATAATTGCCTAAAGCCCAGGGCATAACCATCTGTCCGCATTTTTCAAGAATGCTCATCCCGTTTAAAGTTTGCTCAATCCAAATTTTATCATCCCCTGTAATTGGAAAGACAGAAGGATATTTGAATGCAGGTTCGCTTGTTTCTTTCATAAAGCTCTCGCTGTAATAAATTGTTGAAACAGTAATTCCTGTAGGTGCAAGCGCACATATCGGAAGAAGTAAAATCCAGAATACAATTGTCGATTTAATTAATTGGGAATTCATTCACTGAGCCGGGAAGTAATAATACTAACATTAAAGAGAAGCAGCGCCCCGCTGTAAAACGGGGCATTAAGTCTATCATTTGTTTTCAATTGCTTTAATAATCGCATCGTGCACTACAGGTCTTAACCTTAGTAATTTTGTATTGTTTCTTGTAGGATAAACCCTATTGGTTAAAAAAACAACGATTAAATTTCGGGTAGGATCGTTCCATACCGAAGTTCCGGTATATCCGGTGTGACCATACGATAGTTCGCTGAATAATTTTCCTGCAGAGGAGCCCACGGTCGATTTTGTATCCCAGCCTAGTGCCCGGCTGCTTTGGTCTGACTGCCTTTTCGTAAACAATGCAATAGTTTCAGGCTTGATGTATTGTTTACCCTGATAGCTTCCTTTTTGCATCAGCATTTGCAGAATTTTTGAAAGATCGCCTGCGATTGAAAATAATCCTGCATGTCCGGCAACCCCGTTAAGCATCGAAGCGGCTTCGTCATGTACTTCACCGACTAATTGCCTCATCCTCCAATAATTATCCAATTCTGTCGGCGCAATTCTGTCTTTCAACGAAGCCGGTGGATTGTACATGGTGTTTGTCATTCCAAGCGGATCGAAAATTTCGTCTTTGCAGAAAACATCCAATGATTTGCCGGAGACTTTTTCAATTATCTTTGCCAATGTAATCATTCCCAAATCCGAATAAACCATTTTTGTTCCTGTGGGATATTCGAGCGGCGATGAATAAATATCTTTCAATACATCTTCGGGATTATCGTATAGCTCGTAGAATTTTTTCCAGGCAACTAATCCGCTGTTATGAACCAGAAGATTTCGTATGGTAATATCTTCTTTTCCATTTTGAGCAAATTCAGGGATATACTTAACTACTTTATCATCAAGATCGAAAAGCTGCCTGTCGTAACAAATCATGGCTGCCGTTGTGGTTGCAATTACTTTTGAGACGGAAGCTAAATCGAAAATTGTATTTGTGTTCATCCGTCTTGATGTATAATCATAAGTGTACTTTCCGTATGCTTTTTCGTAAATAACCTTTCCGTTTTTAGCGATAAGTAAAACAGCTCCCGGGAATGCTGTATCAATTATTGCATGTTCTATAATTATATCTACACTATTAAACTTATTTTTATCATCTGGAAGGATAAAATATTCATTTCGTAACGCAGTTTGTTTTGAAGTTAAGCCTGAACCAAATGTGAAAGATGAATTGGGTATTGAAATGGGAAGCCTGCCCTGTATTTCTATTTCACCAAAGATGGCTTCAGCTAACGCCTGTTCGGATACCTCAGTATCGCCATAGTTGCACAAGTATGTTTTTACTTCCGGGAATAATGAAAGAATATAAGGATTTCCATGTGAGGTAAAAACAACCGGTTTATTAAGCTTCAACAAATCTTTTACAAGCTGTGCCTGTCTATCTGTTAAACCAAGATTGCCTTCATAAGCCCTTACCTTCAGATAGACTGAAAGAAAAATTACATCGGAATTTTTTGCGGCTTCCGTTGCTGCTTTGTAATCATCTTCTGTGCTGTTCAGCAGCAATACAGCCGAATTGAATTTTGTTAAACGTTGTGAAAGCAAAGAATTAAAATACCTCTCAGCTCCCGGCATACGACTATCTAACAAGCTTATATTCAAAAAACTTTTACTTGCAACGGCAGACACAGGTATTATTGAATCATCATTCTTTACAAGCGTAATTGATTTACGTGCTAATTTTTTTGCCGTATCCCAGTGTGCATTGACGCCGACTTTATTTGCGATTTCGTTTAAATCTATAAGCTTATTCTTATCAAGCCCCACCCATTTTTTTGCAAGCAATATTTTTCTTATTGAGTGCTCTAGTCTTTCTTCTGTTAATTCGCCCTTTTTTACCGCTCCGATAATTGCATCGATTGATTCTTCGGGATTATTCGGAAAAAGTATTGCATCATTTCCTGCCTTAAGCGCAAGAACGGTTGCTTCGGCAGTAGTATAAGAATTTGTTATTGCGCGCATGCCCATCGCATCGGTTACGATTAGTCCGTTAAATCTCATTTCATTTTGAAGAAGATCGGTTACGATATTTTTTGAAAGAGTTGAAGGAATTTTTTTATCATCAAAAGCAGGCACATCAAGATGTCCAATCATAAAAGACATAACGCCGTTTTCTATATTCGATTTGAAAGGGGCTAATTCAGTCTTCCATAAATCTTGCTTTGCTCCGTTGATTGTAGGCAGGCTGCGGTGCGAGTCAGTATCCGTGTTACCGTGCCCGGGAAAGTGTTTTGATGTTGCGATCATTCCGCCTTCCTGGATGCCTTTAAGAAATGCATTGCTCAGTCGTTGAACAAGATCAACATCCTCGCCGAAAGACCTGACGTTTATGATTGGATTGAAGGGATTGTTATTTACATCTGCAACCGGCGCATAATTTTGATGAACGCCTAACGCTCTTCCCTCTTCGGCAATTACTTTCCCCATTTGATAAGTCAATTCTTCATCATCAGCCGCACCGACGCCCATATTGTACGGGAATAGAGTTGCATCAACGGCTCTTTGTGCAACTCCTCGTTCAAAGTCAGCCGAGATTAAAAGCGGAACTTCAGCCAATTCCTGCATCTTATTTGTAAGAATTGCCTGATCATAAATATTGCTCAGGAAAAAAATCAGTCCCCCAACTTTCTTTTCTTTTACAAGCCTTACAAGCCGTTGATAATCCGGGCTGTCGGTGCTCATGTATCTTCCGTATGCATGAGGAAATACAAGCTGCCCCGCTTTTTCTTCCAATGTCATTTGGGAAATTATATTTTCAACCCATGGATCATTCTTTTTAGAAAAGACGTCAGTGTGAGCAGCTTCGCTTGTGGGCTTATCCTGAGATTTGGTTAATCCTTCAAATAAAAAATTTGACAGAAGAAATAAAAAAACAAGCGAAGTGATAAATGATTTTCTCATTACGTTTTACTCTCCTCGGTTTTTTTTCCGAACTCGGGATCGATATCTAAAAATTTAACTATGATAAATCCGGGAATAGTTGAAATAATTACCCAAACAAAGAAATGCTGATAACCGATTATCTCCTGTATCCATCCGCTGAACATTCCCGGTATCATCATTCCGAGAGCCATAAAGCCTGTTGCTATTGCGTAGTGCGATGTTTTATGATCTCCTTCGGAAATATAAATCAGGTACAGCATATATGCAGTAAATCCGAAGCCGTAGCCGAATTGTTCGATAGCAACCATGAGATTTATGATTAAGAAATTAGTGGTTTGTGAATATGAAAGATAAATGTAAACGATATCGGGAATGTTTATAGCAATGATCATCCACCATATCCAGTACTTCAAGCCGTGTCTTGCTGCAAGTATACCGCCTACTATTCCGCCTAAAGTTAAAAACAGTATTCCGATTGTACCATAAACAAAACCTACCTGACCGGTGGTTAATGCCAAACCGCCTACTTCTTGAGCATCTAAAAGAAATGGAGTTGCAAGTTTTACAAGCTGCGCTTCGCCCAATCTATATAATAATATGAAAGCAAGAATGAGCCCGATTTGTTTTTTCTTGAAGAAGAGAAGAAATGTTTTAAAGAACTCGGAAAATAAATTAGCCGATTTATTCCTAACCGCCGGCTTATCTGCCGTTGGATAAGGAAGCATAAATTTATGATATAAAAAGAAGAGGATAAAAAGTCCGGCAAGAATTAAAAAAGTAATCATCCACGCTAAAGGAATATTGCCGGCGTAACCTTTGAAGTAAGTGATCGTTTCCATTTTTAGTTTTGGGTCCAATTGAATTACTGCAATTGCCGGTTTCTCCCAATTTTCTGTGTTAAAAACAAACCGCGTTCCTTCAATCAATGAGATGCTGTTATCGCCCGATTCTCTGCCGAAATTCATCACCACATCTTTATCTTCAGGAGGTGGACCTGATAGCTTGAAATATATTAGACCCACATTTCCAGTTAAATCGGTTTTTGCTGTTTTAACTTCAGCGGGTGCAAAATATTTTCTTATCAACGATTCTAACTTATGCGCAACGTTCCTGCTCCACCAAGACGGCTCTTCTTTTTCCGCTTGAACATCAGTTTTAGCTTCATTACCGGCTCTATAAAATCCATTGTTTGAATTCCATTCTTTGGCAAAGTTTACTATTGAATCCACTTTGGATTTAAGAATAAGTTCAGTATTGATTTCTATTTCGCTATTATGAATTAAAATTTTTATTTCGCCGGGTTTTTCGGGGAAAGAAATTTCTTCAGGAGATAAGAATCGAATTTGTTGAGAAGTTGGTTTCGAATTAACTGTTAAATCAACCGGAGGCAAGCCGCTGTTGCTTTCGATGTAGCCTGCAAGAATAATGAGGATGCCCTGTCCGAAAATCATTGCCAAGCGATAAAATGTACTTCGAATACCCACAAACCACGCTTGATCGTGCTTGGAAAGACCGAGCATATAAAATCCGTCCGCTGCAATATCATGTGTAGCTGAACTGAATGCTAACAGCCAGAAGAAAGCAAGTGTATATTGAAAAAAGTTTGAAACAGGAATTGTGAATGCCACACCGGCAAGACCTGCGCCGACGAATAATTGCATCACAATTATCCACAGCCGTTTAGTTCTGAGTAAATCGACAATCGGGCTCCACAATGCTTTTATTACCCATGGCAGGTAAAGCCAGCTTGTGTAAAGTGCAATGTCGGTATTCGAGATTCCCAATCGTTTGTACATGATTACCGAAACGGTCATAACAACTATGTAAGGAATGCCCTCTGCAAAGTAAAGTGTTGGTACCCACGCCCAGGGATTTCGAAAAGTTCGTTTGGTTTTCGGCACGTCAGTTCTCCGCAAAAATTAGTAGCTGTATTTATTGTAGATAGTTAAAAAATTCTGCATATAAAAAGAGAAGCATAAAAAAAGATTAATCATTATTCCTATTGCTTCTTTAATAAATCCTTTGCCATCAAAATAGCTCCCATTGCCGGAGGATAGTCAGGGTCTATTATTACTACGTTAGGCAACTGCTTGCTAATTTTTTTACGAATAGAACGGGAATAAAAATTATCCGTGCTAATAATTCCGCCAATAAACGAAACTTTTAAAACCGGTTCGTTTATTTTTTTAGCCATAGCCTCAATGTGAAGAATTAATTCGTCTGTCTCTTCATCAATAATCTTCAATGCGATATAGTCGCCTTTCTCTGCTGCTTCAATTACAATTGGTGCTGCCGAAGCGATATCAAAATTATTCTTATAGATTTCTGTGATTAATTTTTCGGATGAATCGATAGTAAATTTTTCTTTCACGAGCGATGTAATCAAAGTATCTCTGCCTCTCCCGTCATAATTTTTTGATACGGCGGTCAATCCTTTTTTGCCGATTGCATATCCGCTTCCTTCGTCGCCAAGAAACCTGCCGAATCCGCCTACACGATGAATTATTCCTTTCGCATCCTTTCCGAACATAATCGAACCTGTCCCTGCAATTAAGATACTTCCCGGTTTGCCGGAGAAAGCGCCTTCCAATGCAATTCGTGCATCGCTATCTACATGAAAGCGGTTAATATTTACTCCTTTGCTTAAGCAGAAATTAATAAAAGCAGTTTCCAATTTTTCGGCATCGTTTCGCCTGCCTGCGCCGGTGGTACCCAATAAAACTGCGGCAATATCGGAATAATTCAAATTTGCTTTTTGGATTACTTCAGATATTAAATTGAATAGAGATTCACAAACCGGTTCAATTCCTTTTACTAAAAAATTAGAGGCATCGCCTGTGCATTCAAGTAAGATTTTTCCTTCGAGGTCGGTTAATATGCAGTGTGTTTTTGTTCCCCCTCCGTCCATTCCGATTAGATAATTCATAAGCAAAGCTGCCGTTTTTATTTAGATATTAACTAATTAAAAATAGAAAAATTAAGTTGAAGTTGAAAATAAAGGAGCATCTAACAGTTTCGTGGTGATTAGACAATTGAATTTATTTTACAAATGGCAAAAGTAAATAATCATTAATTGATAAAGTCACAGTTAATCCATAATTTAAATTATCCATTCGTAGTTGTATAGATTGTACCATGTTGCAACGAATGAGCAAGGGTGATAGGGGACCCTGATTGATTTCGGGGTTATATGATCTTTACCATACTTTGTTTACTGTTTAAGTCCTGACAATACTTTTGGTTGGATAATACCCTGTTACTCTCCATTAGATGATGTATTTTCAAAATTATTTAATGGAGTGCGAAATGAAAAGAATTAATAAACCCGCCCTAGTTTTAATTTGTTTTTTAACAATTATCTCTCCTTGTCTTTATTCGCAAGTTGATGTTAAACTTGAACGCCCCCCCTTCGATCAAATTACTATTACAGATGTATGGAAACTTACTTTGTTCAATACTTCCGCAGAATCTTTTCGCATCTTTTTAAGCGGAGAGATGATAGAAAAATCAGCAGGCAAAATATATGAAGGTATTACATCAGCGTTCGACCTGCCGCCGGGGATGAAAGTAATTCATTATAATGATCTTTCAATTAGTACAAAATTCAACCGAAGAGAATACGAAGAGGTCATCATTAAAACAGGAAGCGTTCCGGAAGGAGAATATTCAATATGTGTTAGTGTAATTAATTTTCTTACTAACTATGAGCTTGGGAAGGACTGCATTAATGTAATTGTATTTCAAGCAAAGAAAATTGAATTAATTCTTCCAGCAGATGAATCAGAACTCTTAACTCATTTGCCTCAATTCAATTTCATGCTTCCGCCATACGAAGGAGGCTGCCGATTGAAGATAGTTGAAATTCTTCCGGGTCAAACTCCGGAAGAATCAATGCAAAGAAATTCAGCATGGTATATCCAGGAAGAAATAAAATCAAATTTTTATCGTTATCCATTAAACGCAAAAAACCTTGAGACCGGGAAAAAATACGCCTGGCAAATTGCTATTCTCAGCGGTGGAATAAAAATAAATGAAAGTGAAGTTTGGACATTCAGCGTTATAAGCTCTGAGGAGGAAGTAATACCTGTTAAATTGGTAACGCCTGAAAACAATCAAACTTTTCCATCACTTGAATCAATTACAAACAATATTGAGTTTAAGTGGCAGCAGCCCGTTCCGCCGCCGGTTGTACAATATAGTTATACAGTTAAAATAACGGAGGTATTTGAGAAACAAAAAGCCGAGGATGCTATTGCGCAAAATCCGCCGATACTTTTAGTTAAAAACTTGACTGAAAATAGTTATTCATATTCACCCGCAGAGAAAAAATTAGTCGCTGGCAAAACGTACGCATGGTGTATAATTATTGTATTGGTTGATAGAGTCATCCCATCGGAATCGCGTCTCTTTCATTTTTCTACAACTGCAACTGCCGGCTGCGGTTGGCTTACATTAACAGACGAATTCACGGTAAAGAGCGATGAACTGAATGAATGGTTGAATGATTGGCCCCCAACAGAATCGATTCCTTGCTTTGTAATTCCCGGTCACGAAGCTGACTGTGTGTGGGGAATGACCACTTATTGTATGCCTTTATCTACATGGACTTCTTGTCTGACAGATCCATGGCCGCCTGAAGACGCCTCCTGTTTATGGCATCCTTTATATGAAAGAGGTGCATGCTGGATATCGCCGCCTGCCCATGGTAATTGGTTTGCAGGAGAATGGTTTAGCTGGAACTCGATTACTTATCCTACTTCTAAAATAATCCGTCGTGTTTTCGATTTAGAGGTAACAGTAACTAATGTAAGAATGTATATAACATGCGACGATACTGTTGATATTTATTTGAATTCATTGCTAACGCAGCCGCTCAATCCCCATACTAATCCTGCTTACGTCGGTTCTCATAGCGGTTTTCATACTTTAGGAGAAATTAGTTTACCTGATATCTCGGCTGGTCGAAATGAGCTGATAGTCGTTCTTCACAATACAGAAAGATCCTATTGTGGTTTTATATATGGGATTGAATCTGAGCCTTATTTGCCGCCGGATATATCAGGTGTTTCTCCAACCGGTCGTTTATGTTCAGATAGAGACTTACTTCGCATAAGTGCATTGCTGTACTCAGAACACCGGCGGATTAACCGGGATTGCATCACACTAACTATTTCCTCAAGCGAAGGATTAGGAGGATCCATCGAATATGATTCTCGTGAATTAGAATTTGACGAAATCGGTACAACACCCGGCACTCCTCTTCGCGTTCAAAAAACTCTCAGTGCAATTGAATTAATCAGAGAGCTGTACGGTGATGGAATCCTCTGCGGAACATTTACGGTAAGGCTTAGAGCAGGTAACATCGACTGTACTTCATTTAATGAAATGGAATGGAGCTTTACAATTGATGCTGACTTCCTGCCTCCTTTAGTTGAATTTGGTAATCCGGTATTAACTCCTCACACGGTTTCATACTTTGTTGAGCATTCACCGATGACAGATCCGCCGACTTGGGATGAAGCAGAAGAAGCTGCTTATTGCATTCCTTTTCCTCTTCGGTCCCATTTTGAAATTGCACTGGGGTGGGTAAGCGGTTTAACTATTGAAGAAACTAACTTGCATATAGTGTTTTGGAGACAAGGGGCGGAGCCTCCGTATGAAATAACCTCGCGGATAATATATCGTCCGCCATTGTCTTATTTTATAATTCCCACATCACTTGGACAATTATTATTCTTTGACTCTTCAAGCCTTATTGATGCATTAGCTGCCGAAGGTATAACACTTCAGAATGGTGATGAGTTGAGAATAATGTTTCATTTCCCGGATAGACCATGTATCTGTCCTGAAAATTATTATCAGAATTCTTTTAAAATAAAATTAGGATGCGAATAGAGAAAATCCTTTTTTCATTATAACATTTAAAACAGAAGGTAACACAACGAAGCACCTAAATTTTTTAAGATGTACGGAATATCATTACAAGTGCAGAAAAAATTGTGGCTGTCAATTTAACCCAGAACGAATTGAAAACATTTGGAGGAATTATGTCTTACACTTTTTTATCAAAGAGAATTTATTTATTAGTGATAATAATTATCCTTGCCTCAACTGTCGCAATGTCACAGATAAATATTATTCTTGAACAACCGCCTTTGAACCAGATTAAGACGGAAGATTTATGGAATCTTACCCTTATTAATACTTCGAACCAGGCTTACTCAATTGTTCTTAACGGAACAGTGATAAAAGATGATGAGGGAAAAATATTTGATGCAACTACTTCAAAAATTGAATTACCCCCCGGTTCTAAGAGAATTCGATTAAAAGATATGGGAACTATCAAAACCAATTTTGCAAATAAGAAATATGAAGAAATGCTGGTAAGAACCGGCACCGTACCCGAGGGAAATTATGAAATTTGTGTGGCTGCAATTAGCTCTGAAGATGAATTGGAATTAGGAGAAACTTGCATCAGTCAAAATATAATGCATTTAACTCCTCCCGAATTATTATCGCCGGAAAATGGAAAAGAAATTTCCGAAACAGAGGCAGCAAGTATTGTTTTCCAATGGATGCCTCCTTCACCTGCACCCCCAAGCGGCTTTAGCTACACATTAAAAATTGTTGAGATAATGCTAGGTCAATCCCCTGGCGGCGCATTGCAAAACAACCCTGTATTTTTTAGTAGAGATAGGATAACAGCTACAAATTTTGCATATCCTCTTTCAGCTCCTAAACTAATTGGTGGTAAATCTTACGTATGGCAGATATTTTTAAAAGATAAAAGTGATAATCCGATAGGCTTACCAAGCCACGGAGCGGTTTTTATTGTTTTAGCACCTGAAAAAGAAGAACAAATAACTGCATTAAAAAGACAGCCTAAATTAATTTCACCCCAAATGGGGGAGATATGTAAAACCAATGCACCTGAATTTGTTTGGACCACGCCTGAGTATTTCACTGAGGATGAAAAAGTTAGTTATAATTTTTATTTGTACTTATCAGACCAGCAAGCTCAGCCCGAAAAAAGAAAAGAGAATATTATCTTTAAAGCAAACAATTTAACCGATACAACTTTACTGCTGCCCCCTGACATAGTACCGCTTAGGCATGGTTTTTACATTTGGACGGTTGAAGCGGTAATTAACGGTTCTGTTTATGATCCCGAAGGTGATTTTGAAATACCGGAATACAATCAAATCGATTATGGTGATTTGTCGGATCCTCCATACAAAACTCTTGCAGCAAGTAACGGTGCGGCACATTATTGGGCTGTAGACGGAGTAACAATTCCGGAAGAAGAGCAGGCATGGTTAGGTCCATTTGATCCGGCATATAGTTTTACTGTACCGCTGCCGCCGCCTGCTGCCAGTATAAATAATCCGCTTCAAGCTATTTCTTTTGAAGCCGATGCTTTGATTGCATCCGCTATTTGTGTTGACGGATTAGATACTAAAGACGACGGAGTCTTTTTTCCCGGAAATATTCACAATTGCTGTTCGGGTAATACAATTCAAGAAATCGATGTACTGGTTCAGGTAAAAACAAAGTACAGAACCAATAATCCGGATAAACCTCTTTATTTGGCTGCCTGGATTGATTGGAACAACGATGGATTCAGTCCATTGCCCGGTTATATTAATGAATTAACCACATGGTTAAGTGCTGTTCCTGTAATGGTAACCGGTAATACTACCGTTGCACCCGAAATACCAACTGGATATTATGATTCAAAGTTCATAAAAATAAATCCATCTACCTGGTCAAATACGTGGGCAATTTACCGGCTTAGATTCAGGTGCAATCCACTGACGGGAGTATCTTGCTTACCCATTCGGGTCAGATTGTTTGTGGGTGAAACTGATATAAATAAAGTTCATTCTTTCTATCAGTTGGCTCGCTCCGGTGAAGTAGAAGATTACATAATTGTTTGCGATACATCGCAGCAAGAGCAAAAGTATGATTTTGGGGATGCACCTGACGAAACAATCAATCCGGCTTTGCATTACTGTTCACACAAATTACCTGGCAGGATCTCACCGGCTCCATGGACTGCTTTTGACGGCGCAAAACATGAGAACTTTTCTTTTGAATGGTTGGGAAATATAAACGATCACTGCAGATGTTTAGCTGTTGCTTCTGCAGATGCCGAATTAGATGCTAACACAATTGATTTGGATTTGTTCGATGACGGTATAGACTTTTCTTCGTTTATATATCCGTTTACTAATTGTCAAACTCAAACGATAAGAGTTAAAGTATCAACTACAGGAAATCCAACCCGGTATATAGGAAAACCTCTTTTTCTTCATGCATGGTTCGATTGGAATCAAGATGGGGATTGGGATGATACTTTTCGATGCGGAATAGTCCCTGCCGATGAGCACGTTTACTGGCTGACAGCCCAGGCAGAATGCAGCGGTGGCGCGAGTATGCCTGTAAATGATTATGGTTTTAAAATTGATCCTACCACATGGAGCGGGTGGCACTCAAGAACATGTGAAGTTTATAAATTAACTTTTCATGCAGCCATGCCTGCCCAACAGAACGCTGCAACAGATACACTCTGGTGCAGGTTCAGACTTTCTTATGACGATGCCGGTACCGGTACAGCCAATCCTAATGTTGCATCTTCGTATTATGGTGAGGTGCCTTTCGGCGAGGTTGAAGATTATGCTTTATCTGCTGTTGGACAAGAAGAAGAATGCCAATGCAGTATTGACAAAATTTATGTAGGCGACGTTACAATTAATTCGAGCGGAGACGCTGCTGCAGTTCCCGAAGGAAGCACTGTTACTATTAGTATTGTGGGTAACTGCGGAGCTTGCATAGTTTCATCATACGATTGGACGATAACTAAGCCGGACGGTAGCTCTGATACCAGAACTGGTATTAGTTTCAGTTACTCATTTGGAACTACCGGAAGATATACTTTCGAGGCAGAAGTACAATGCCCCGACGGTAGTGTTTGCAGTTGGATTTTTTATGTAGATGTAAGCTCAGGTTCATCAGGCGGTAATCCTTGTACCCAATTTGAAATCAGTAGTGTTGAAATTACCTATCCTGAAGACGGTATTACACGATCAATTACCTGGACTGATATAATTTATAGTTCGAGCGGATTTCAGATAATCAGGTACTCCGAAGAACTAAGTATGGATGACATCCCAATCAGAGGTAGATTTATTGTCGATAGAGAACCAGGATGTGAAGTAATCAACACACAATGGAGCACACAGCTTTTATACGGAGGATGTGCTCATGGCGGCAGCGGGACTGAATTTGAGATTCCGGCTTATTGCATGAGTGCACTGGAATCGGATGGGCGAATTTTTAGAGTGAAATTAAAAAAAACTTGTTCCGATTACGGAGAATGTGAAAAAAGTTTTATGATAAAAGTTGTTCCGTCTGATTGGGACAGCGAGTCACCAGAAAAATAATTGATTCAGAAATATTTTCATTCAAGAAATAAAATGAAATTAAAAAATGGTTTGTTTTTTTGCCTTTGCATCGTATCAGTAATAGAGGCAACCGTTTCGGCACAAGTGATTATTAATATTCAACCACCTCCGCCAAACCGTTTAAATATCGAGGACCTATGGCGTGTCGAGATCACTAATCTTTCTTCCCAAACCTTTAATGTGTATTTAGTGGGAACGGTTGCCGAGACTGAGAGGGGAGTAATTTTCGATGCAAATACAACCGTGTTTCATTTACATCCCGGAATAAATAAAATATCGATGTCCTTGATCTCTCCTGTTCAAATAACATATACAGATAAAAAGTATGAAGATATTGCAATAAAAACCGGCAGCTTACCCGAGGGAACTTATGATTATTGCATTAAAGCTATAGATGTTTCTACATATCAAGAAATAGGTTATAATTGCTTGCCTCAAATTCAATATGTATTTAACTACTTACCTCCGCTTCTCATCTTACCGGCTAACGGACAAATTGTTGAATATGAATACCCAATGTTTGTTGTCATACTTCAAAATGATTTGCCGACTGATGTTGTGAGTGATCGTTCTTCAGCTAATGCTGAAAATAAGATTGTTGAAATTATTGGAAATCAATCACCATTGGATGCTATTAGATCAAATCCAGCGTGGTTTACTTACATATCCAGCCAGCCGACATTTCAATATCCACTTTGGGCAAGAAAATTTGAAAACGGAAAACGATATGCCTGGCAAGTAATATTATTAGATCAGCACAGCAATGTGCTGACTGAAAGTGAAATAACTGTATTTGAGTACCGTCATTCCGCTGGCGATTCTGCATATACTGCCTCAGAAACAGATAGTGAAAAAGAGGTTATTGAGTTTTCAAACAACGATTTGACAAACAACTATTATACTATCGATGACAATAGTTTAATCTTTTTAACGAGAAAAGATAATCTGTTTTTTATCGACGATACTAATGATAACTCATTTCCAATAAAATTTTCAGGAAGGACAAACCTTAATTCTCAATCAGCGAATCGGCAAGGAACTAATTCGGAGCTGCCCAGGAATTTTTGGCGATGGGATTTGCATGCCACCCTTTCCTTTTATGATATACCGTTTGGATTTTCGGCATTTCTCTCTTCAGAGCAAAAAGATATAAAACAAAATATAAATGCGTTTCAGCTTATGCTAAACCCCCGTGAAATGCTGGAGACTAAGGCGAAAGGATTTATTTCGGATTTCTTCTCGTTGTTCTCAACCTTCGGAATCGGGACGGTGTATCCCGATTATTCTCCGTTAACAGTAAGCGGGATACCGGTTACAGGAGTCGATATCGAGTTTACGCCCGGAATTTTTTATTCAGCTTTTACTTATGGGCGGACTCTAAAAGCTGTTCAAGGTACAGAGCATATACAGCCCACATATTTGCGTAAGTTGATTTCTGCAAAAATAGGAGCCGGTAAAAAAGCCGGCTCTCATTTGCATTTTACTGCTTTAAAATCATGGGACGATGTTTCTTCAGTTTCACCCGACACATTCAGAACCGCACCGCAAGAAAACTATTTGCTTGCTGCCGATACCAGGCTAACATTATTCGATGAACTCTTTTCCATAGGTGGTGAAGCGGCTGCTTCGGTTATTACCAGAGACACGCGGGAAGCAAAACTCGAAACAGAAAAAATACCTAAATGGGTAAAAAAGATTATTAGTCCGCGTGTCAGCACATCGATTGATTATTCGTATGTCGTCAACTCTTTGTTAAAACTTCCTACCGAAACGAAATTATATTTTATTTATAAATATATCGGACCCGGTTATGTAACTCATGGGGTTCCTTTCTTAAGAAATGATCAAAGAGCTTACGAAATTAAAGTTGATCAAACACTGCTGCAGCGGAGTATAACCATTGGGATATTTCTAAAGAAGAATCATGATAATTTAATACCGTGGAAAAAAGCTACTACTTCAATGTCTGCTTACGGAATTAATCTCGGATTAAGATTCAGAAATTTGCCCTATCTGGTTTTGAATTACTCTCCGTATTTCCAGGAAAATGACAGTAAGGATTTATCTTCCAAAATTGATACAAGAACTCATCTGGCATCGGTAATGACAGGCTACAACTACAAAATAAGTGAAATAAATTCATCGACTAATTTCTTTATTTCATACCAGGAGAATAAAACTTTTAGCGGGGCATCAAATTTCATATCGAGGAACTATTCACTGAATCAATCTTTAGCTTTTAGAATTCCCCTTACTATTGCAGCGTCAGCCAGCTTAAACAAATCCAGCGGTCAGTTTTTAAGCAGACAGATATTCAGTGCTGATATAAACGGTTCTTATTACCTATTTGAAAAATGGATGAATACACTCGGTGTTTCTTTTTCGGATGATAAAAGTAATTCGTCAAAATTAGGCGTTTACTTTATATCATCTTATTCAATTGGATGGGAAACTACTATCGTCCTTAACCTCGATAAAAATATCTTTAACGATTATTTAATGATAGAGAACAAATACGATGAATTTATTCTGCGGTTGACGATTACAAAAACCTGGTAAATATACCCCCACAGAACAAATAATCATCCTGCCGCAATTTAATGGTTTCAAACTTTTCCCTAAAATCCTTATTTTATCAACGCAATAATGAATTAAGAAGTAACAAAGCATCAATATGAAAAACTTATCAAAATACTTTGAGCAGTTCAGAGAAAACATCGTGGGGATCGATCAAACTTTCACTTCCCCCTACGGCGAAAAGAAAATTGTTTATGCCGATTGGATAGCCAGCGGCAGATTGTATGCGCCGATCGAAAAGAAATTGTTCGATTCATTCGCACCTTTTGTGGGTAATACGCATTCAGAGTCTAGCGTTACCGGTACATCAATGACACTTTCTTATCATCTTGCACACGAAATTATTAAAAAGCACTGTAATGCGGGTCCGGATGACGTGATAATTACAGCCGGTTCGGGTATGACAGGAATGGTGAACAAATTTCAAAGG
>CAZTDB010000004.1:0-19977 GCA_964612385.1 uncultured Ignavibacteriaceae bacterium | reverse complement strand
AAACTCTCGAAGAGTCCTTCGGACACCCCCCAACGAGGGTGACCAGTCCAAAGGATCTTGGGAGAACCTACGGTCGGGATCGATCAAATTGATCCTTTGGAAATGACAATTCTACTTTTTAGTCAACCTCGAGAGAGGGGGATGTCCGAAGGACTCATTTGAGAGTTCGACTTTTTTGCGTAAGGTGAGTTAGTAAATCAATTCAATACCATACTGTGGGGATATAATGAAACTTATAACTATTGTTCTTTTTTATTGCATCTTTTTTATAATATTTATTATCGAAATAAACCCGTGTACCACGGCAATTATTTCAAGCAGAGCGTCAGCAGACGGAAGACCGCTTCTGTTAAAGCATCGAGATTCAAACTCATTCCAAAATAGACTGATGTTTTATAACGACGGAAAATTTGAGTATATCGGTTTAGTCAATTCAAGTGATACTGATGGGAAAGAAGTTTGGGCAGGTTATAATGAAACCGGATTTGCAATCATGAATTCCGCATCTTACAATCTTAGAAGAGGAGACACAACTTCTCTTCGCGATTTAGAAGGTGTAATTATGAAGCTTGCTTTGCAGAACTGTAGAACTGTTTATGATTTTGAGATACTCTTGGATACACTCCCAAAACCGTTAGGTGTTGAAGCCAACTTTGGCGTTATTGATGCTTCGGGAGGTGCTGCATATTATGAATGCGATAATTTTTCATTCACTAAATATGATGTTAATGATCCGGTACAAGCACCAAATGGCTACCTCATCCGTACAAATTTTTCTTTCTCCGGCGAGGAAGATAAAGGGTATGGATATATCAGATACGAAACCGCTGTTGAATTATTTGAGCAGGCTTTAAACGAAAAAAATCTAACACCAAAATTTATATTAACAAATGTGAGTCGGAGCCTAAAGCATTCTCTGCTTGAAACTGATCTGCTAAAAGCTGTTTCACAAAATGAGTCCATGCAAAAATTTCATCACTTTGAAGATTATATCCCGCGATATATCAGCACATCTTCAATAGTAATTCAAGGTGTTAAGGATAACGAAGACCCCAAGCTTACAACTATGTGGACGATACTTGGATTTCCGCTTACCTCAATTGCAATTCCGGTTTGGATTGCAGGCGGAAATAAATTACCGTATTTACTAACAGCAAATTCAACCGGTAACGCCGCGGTCTGTAAAGCATCCTTAAAACTAAAGGATGAGTGTTTTCCTGTTAAAAAAGGTTCCGGTTATAAGTATCTAAATCTCTATGCACTATTAAATAAAGAAGAAACAGGAATATTGCAGAAGCTAAAACCAATAGAGGAGGAAATATTCTCTGAATCAGATAAAAGACTTGCAGTTTGGCGGAAGAGTGCTATAGAAAAAAATAAAATACTTGAATTTTATAATTGGCTGGAAGAATATGTTAGTCGATCTTTCAAAGAAACATTTGGTAATGAGATATTGGATTGAAGTTATTGACTCATGTTACGCATTATCCTTTCCCGAAAGCATTCGGAATCAACTTGACAAGGTATTTATTACTCTTCGTAACGTGAGATATTAATTAATGAAATATTAATCGAGGGTGACTAAAATGTAGAGGCTGTCTAAAAACTAGTGTTGTCATTTCGACCGAAGGGAGAAATCTTGCATTTATTGAGGATTTCTCGTTCGAGTACTCACTCGAAATGACATTATCTTACTTTTTGGTCACCCTCATGAAACTTTGGAGGTTTATTATTCTGCGTAACAAGAATTAGTCAAAATTTTAAAAAGTTAGAAGGGTGCATTGAATAAATTTTTAATCAGACTTAAGAACGTCGGATTTACAGAGCTGCGAATATTATTAGCGCTTTTTATAATAGTAGCGGGAAGCTGGTTATTTATTCAATTAGCAGGAAACGTTAATAAAGGGACCTCGGATAATTTTGATAGAATGATCATAGAGCTAATTGAAAAAGGTAATACTATTGTAAATCAACAGATGCTAAGTATGGCAATGGAGGATGTGACTGCATTGGGCAGTGGAACAGTAATATTTTTATTAACTATTGCGCTAGCAGGTTATTATTTTTTTCATAAAGATTACATAGCATTCTGGCTCATTGTGATTGCAGTTGCAGGAGGCACCTTACTTAGCTTCGCATTAAAAGAAATTTTTGCACGTGAAAGACCATCTCAAATAATTTCATTAATAAGCGTAGATTCGTACAGCTTTCCGAGCGGTCATTCGATGATGTCGGCAGTTATCTATTTATCTCTTGCTGCTCTCATCGCTCGAATTCAGCCGACGAGAAGAATAAAAATTTATGTCCTATCACTCGCAGTAATTCTGACTTTACTAATCGGTATTAGCAGAATTTACCTGGGCGTTCATTATCCTACCGATGTTTTAGCCGGCTGGTCGATAGGTCTTGTTTGGGCATTAATATGCTGGATAGCTGCTGAGTTTGTAACCCGTAATAAATCAGCAAACAAAATTAGGTGATAAATCACTCTCTCTTCAGCCACTCCATATCATTTTTTAACTATAAATAAACAGAATAATTGCCGTTGCTATTAGTAATAATATCGACTGAAATCTGTAATTCTTGTAAAGAGGCATTTTCTTAACAAGAATTGTTTCGAGCTTATATGCAGATTTGCTCCATGTATATTCTTCTATTTTTTCTTCAGCCGGTTTGTTTGAGAGCAGACTGACAATAATCAGAGTAATCGAACAAACGGCAAAAATAATTCCCGCTACATAAAGGAAGTGAATCTGCGGCATCCAATCTTTACTTCCAAATATTAAAAAGAAAATTGATGTACCTACTCCGGCAATGATTGCTGCAAAAGCTCCAGACCCGTTAGCTCGTTTCCAAAACAATCCGATAAAAAATAGAGCAACAATAGGTGGGGCAATATAGGATAAAGCGCTCTGAAGATATTCCCACAAAGTAGGAAACTTATCAATCTGGGGTGCCCACACTGCAGCTATAAGCATAAATAAAAATGTAAATCCTCTTCCCACCCACATTAAATCTTTCTCGGTAGCTTGAGGGCGAAATTTCTTAAAGAAATCCATTGTGATTAAGGTTGATGCGGAGTTAAGCGCCGAATCAATGCTTGACATTATAGCTGCAATTAAGCCGGCTACAACAAGCCCCAATAATCCGGCAGGCAGCAAATCAAATAAAAGGGTCGGATACACAAGATTAGCTTTTTCGATATCCGGGTAGAGTACTCTTGCAATAGCGCCGGGATAGACCATAATAAAAAGTACAGTTAGCTTAAGAAAGCCTGCGAATACGGCGCCCCATTGTCCGTGTTCTTTATTTTTTGCGCCGAGTGCCCGCTGTACGATAAACTGATTGGTAGCCCAAAAGTAAAATCCTAAAAGAAATACTCCGGTTATTAAACCGGGCCAGGGAAGAAAATTATCATCGGCGGATTGAATTATCTTAAAATGTTCGGGCGGAGTAACGGCAGTAACCTCATGCCAGCCGCTGATTTTATCGAATGCAAGATAGGTTAAAATTATTGAGCCGGTTACAAGCAATACCGCCTGGATCGAATCGGTGAAAACTACTGCTGTTAATCCGCCTGCTATCGTATAAAGTCCGGAGAGTACGGCTAATGCCAAAATAGATTGCCATAGCTCAATGCCGGGGAAAATTAATTGAATTACCAATCCGCCAGCATATAAGGTTGCAGCAGTATCAATCCCGATATTTGCGATGATAGTTACAGTTGAAAAATAATATCTTGAACGAGCATCATATCTTCGTTCTAAAAATTCGGGCATGGTATAGACTTTTGATCTTAGATAAAAAGGAAGGAAGAAGATTGCAAAAATTATAAGCACTACAGCCGCCATCCATTCATAACTGTATACTGAAAAACCCGTTTCATATCCGCTTCCGGCAAGCCCGATTAAGCTGCTGCTCGACATATTAGAAGCGAACAGCGAAAGTCCTATTAGAGGCCAAGTAAGCGAACGCCCGGCAAGGAAATACTGTTCTGCATTTTCATGACGTTTTATGTAAACGAATCCTCTCCATATAATGAAAATAAAATATAGTGCTATTATCAATACATCTATGCTGTCAAGATTAAACTCAAGCAAAATATACTCCTTTCAGGTTACAGTTATGTTTTAAAGAATATAGGAATACCATGAAGTTTAATCAAGTTATAGTCGGTAATTTTCAGTATTTGCTTTCAAAAGTATAGCTAATTAACCGATTACAAGTATATTTATTTCTATCGAGTTGCGGGATTTCAAGGTTTATTTAGGCAGCGCCTATCTTTATTTCAATTTTATTTTTATGTTTAGACAGGCATTGAATTCTTTTAATAAAATCTTTACAATAACAGCGGAGTGCAATTATGGAAATCAAACCGGATAAAAAGCTAATAACAAAATCCTTCCTTGTTGTAATTACAATTACAGTATTGATATTGTTAGTAGGTCTTATTCTGCAGATAACTATTCCTTTAGGTGAAGCAACATCTGACGAAGTAGCATCGATACTTTGGCCTATTGTAATTGGACTTATTATCCTAATGTGGTTTATCTCAACTCCTATAATCATATTATGGATAAAAAATCTTTCATATTCAGTTCAAGAAGACCGGATTGTAATTTTCAAAGGTATTATTACCAAAATTCAACAAAACATTCCTTATAGAGCCATTACAGATTTTATGCTGCATCGATCGCTTTATGATAGAATGCTTGGCTTAGCTTCGATAAAAATTCAAACTGCCGGGCAGTCAACAGGCGCGGTAGGGTATGAAGGTATATTAGCGGGACTAATAAATTACAGCAGTCTGTTAGTTGAGCTTCAATCAAGGATAAAAACACTTCAACCGCAAATCCGGCAAGTTGAAAAACCGGGTGAAGCTGCTTCATTAAACGAACGTTATTTAGCTGTAATAATAGAAGAGCTGCGTGAAATAAAAAAAGCGTTGGAGAGAAAATAAAAACCTTATATTTAAGAAGAAGAATTAAACCAACTCTTTTTGCTTAAGCGTATGCCCTTGTGAAGAAGATATTCTTCTTCCTAAGGATTCGACCATAGCTTTAATGCGCAATGTTCTTTTTATTGGATCTTCTTTAGTTGAATATTTGTTTGGATAAATCTCATAGAAAGATTTATAAATCGGAGGAGTAAAATTCGGCATTACTACATTTGCGCCGGCTTTGAGACCCATCTCCCGTCCCTTTTCATGTAAAGCAGATAATGCAGCCGTTGCCGGTATGTGAGTATTCTTCAATACAATCCTTGCCGCCGCTATTGTTTTTAATGTGTCAGTAAGTGAAGGTGATTTATGATGTTTATATGGTGTGTGCGGAGAAGGTATAAACGGACTAATAGAAGCCATATCAACATCGAGTTCACGGCAAAGCAAAATGTCTTCCGCAATGTCTTCAAGCGTCTGATACGGAAGCCCGATTAAATTACCGCTTCCGATTTGATATCCTAATTTTTTAAGCTGCAGCAGATGACCGATTCGATCTCTTAAATTTTGAGCCTGGTGATATATGGAGTAGAGCTTAACATTTGCAGTCTCATGCTTTAATAGATATCTATCGGCTCCGGCGTCCTTCCACATCTTATAGTCTTCAAAACTTCGTTCACCTAAGCTTAGCGTAACTGCTATGTTAAATTTTGTTTTTATGCTGTGAATTATATCGCTAATCTCTTCCGCTCTGAAATTAATATCTTCACCCGATTGCAAAACGATTGTTTGAATACCTGCGGCGTGAATTGCTTTTGCGGTGGATAAGATTTCAAAGATGTTCATCCGGTAGCGGCTTATCTGGTTGTTGCTTTTACGTAGTCCGCAGTATAGACAATCTTGTTCACAATAATTTGAAAATTCAATTATACCGCGCAGATGCACTTCATCACCGCAATACTTTTTTCTTATCTCATCTGCTTTATTAAAAAGCAGTTGAATATCATCCTCGCTTTTAAGCTGCAGGAGGAAAAGAATTTCTTTTTTGTCTAAAAGTTCTTTATTTAAAATTGTTTCAAGATTCATATATCTAGTAAAAGCATTTAGGCTTTATTAAAGAAAAATATCTCTTTCGCCGCCATCAACTTTTTGAAGCATTAACTCAACCTTTTTTCTTGTGGCGTCATTAATTTTTCCAATTTCATTCTTTAGAAAAGGTTCTGCTATTTTTTTTGTTTCGTCAGAGGCGAAATCATTTAGGTACTCTTTAAAAGTTGTTAATGCATTGGGAACACAAATCTTTCCAATGTTTCCCGATTTAGCTAACTCCATAAATCTATCACCCGTTCGATGCGAGCGATAACATGCCGTGCAAAAACTCGGCAGATAACCAAGTGCGGTGCAGTCTCTTACCACTTCATCCAGACTTCGATGATCGCCCAATTGGAATTGTTCAAGCTCATGTTTTTTAAGGCTGTCTCTTGATTCTTTATAGCTGCCGGGTGCTGTACGGCTTCCGGCACTGATTTGTGATACTCCTACTTCAAACAATTCTCTTCTAAGCTCTGCTTTTTCGCGTGTAGAGAGGATGATGCCGGTATAAGGCACGGCTAATCTTATTACCGCAACCAATTTCTTAAATGATAAATCATCAACAGCGTGCGGGGGATTTAAAGCAGCCGGGGCGTTAAGTGCAGGCTCAAGCCGTGGAACCGAAATTGTGTGCGGTCCTATTCCATACTTTTCATCAAGATCAAATGCATGGCTTAATAATGCGAGAGTTTCAAATCGGTAATCAGTTAATCCAAAGAGAGATCCGATTCCGACATCGTCAATGCCTGCCTGCAGCGCTCTATCCATAGCAAAAAGGCGCCACTGATAATTGCTTTTCGGACCCACTGGATGCATCTCTTTATAGGTTGAAAATTTATATGTCTCCTGGAAGCATTGATATGTTCCGATTCCAAAACTTTTAAGAGTTCTAAAATCTTCAACTGACAGCGGTGCAGTATTGACATTCAGCCTTCTTATGTTATTTCCGTTTAAATTTATGCTGTACATCCATTCAATCGCTTGACCTATAAAATGCAAATTAGATTTTTGAGGATGTTCGCCAGCCACAACAAGCAGCCGTTTGTGTCCCTGCAAAACAAGATAAAGTGCTTCCTCTTCGATTTCATTCATTGTTAAAGTTTTTCTTTTTAATTCCTTGTTATCCCTTCTGAAAGCACAGTATAGGCAATTGTTTACACATACGTTTGTAAAATAGAGCGGGGCAAACAAAACAAGTCTGTTGCTGTAAATTTTTTCTTTTACGTTTTTAGCAGTATGAAATAGTTCCACTAACAAATCAGGCGAATTGATGTTAAGTAAAGCCGCACTCTCTTTTAATGTAATCCCTTTTGCTTCGGATGCCTTCTGAATAATATCACGCTGCATGGATTCATCAAAGAGAGAATCGTCTAAAATTAAGCTGTTTATATAATTTTCGTTGATAAAATACATTTGCCATTCCCCAAATATTGGTGGTTGCTTATAATCGATTTAGTTTCGTTCATACATGAGCAGATTCATTACTGATTTAAGTCAATAAATATACCATGTAACAATTAGGAAGATAAGCCGAAACTATCAACTTTTGAATAATACTTTCTTAAAAAAGAGAAATCCTTTATAAGAAATGAAACTTAAACTCCTGTGACAGACGAACTGAAAGAATAGATGAGTCTTTATTAAAAGCGATTTTCATTAAGGAAATGTTTCGATTATTAAGAATATTCAAACACGAAATTCCCCAATAAGACCTTTTTAGATGTGCCTCAAAATCATCATAAATACGTTTAATTATTCTATAGATTAATTAGAATTAGGTGGAACGCTTTTTGCCTCCCTAGAACCGATAAATAAATGATAAAGAATTTCAACCGTGTCAAGAAAGAATCAGGTGTTAAAAGGTGTTTAAGATTCCAAATTCAAAACGTAAACATATTGTGTTTATCGGCAGAAGAAACGTCGGTAAGTCCTCGTTAGTTAATGCATTTATAGGACAGGATTTATGCATAGTAAGCGATACTGCAGGAACAACAACCGATCCGGTTAAAAAAGCAATGGAGCTGCTTCCACATGGTCCTGTCGTTTTAATCGATACTGCAGGACTTGATGATATTGGAGAATTGGGACAGAAGAGAATCAACAAAACTATTAAAGCAATTTCAACTGCTCACTTTGCGGTGCTCGTTCTTGAAGCTACCGAAAGGATGTCCCGGGAAGAAAAAGAAATTATTAAGTATCTCAATAAAATTTCTGTTCCGTTTCTTATAGCAGTTAATAAGATTGAGAACGGAGTTAATTCGGGATTATTAGATGAAATAAAAATTTTACAAGCGACTCACTTCGAAATTTCGTGCAAAGAAAATGTAGGCATTGATGCATTAAAGAAAAAAATAACCCGCTTGCTGCCTTCGGAAAAAGAACCGCCATTAATAAGAAATCTTATCAACCGGGGTGATGTGGTTGTGCTTGTTGTTCCGATTGATTCCGGTGCGCCGAAGGGAAGAATAATTTTACCGCAGGTACAAACTTTAAGAGAAGCTTTGGATACAGATGCGGTTGTGATTGTTGCAAAGGATACGGAACTAAAAGCCGTGTTAGATAATCTCAAAACTCCACCCGATTTGGTAGTTACCGATAGTCAGGTAATAAAAAAAGTTGCCGCAGAAGTTCCGCTTGAAGTTAAGTTAACAACCTTCTCAATTTTAATGGCACGGCACAAAGGAGATTTACCTGCTTTCGTCGGTGCAATAAAAAAAATTGAAACGCTGCAGGACGGCGACAGAATATTAATAGCCGAAGCATGTACGCATCATGCTCAGGCTGATGATATAGGCAGAGTAAAAATTCCGCGATGGCTGCACTTACACACAAAGAAAAATTTGATAATTGATATAAGAAGCGGTGAAGATTTCCCGGAAAGATTATCCGATTACAAATTAATTATTCACTGCGGCGGCTGTATGATAACCAGGCAGATGATGCAGGTAAGAATTAAAGAGGCAAAATTGCTTGAGGTGCCTATGATAAATTATGGTGTGCTTATCTCGTATATGCACGGTGCAGTTCCACGAGTGCTCAAACCGTTCGAAGAGGCAATGGCAGAGTGGGAGAGGGTAAGGGAAGTAGTTGGATAAAATTGCTTAAGCTTTCCTTCCAGTGGTCTGGTTCACAACAACACCTTGAGAATTTATATACCGACATAATTACAATATTGAATTCAAATATCGCCTTAATATTCTGACAGTTTTAAATAGTTTGTTTGTATGATTTTTATATCAATACAAAGCCAGAATTATTGTGTTGTATTATCTAATCCTTGGTTTTAGTCTTAAAAATGCATTACGAAAATCACTTTCACTGGGCAGCTTTCCTTTAAATTCGTTCGGTAATTTTTTTGTTAGTTGATATTCAGCAACTCCAATTGGATTGGTTTTAGATTTTAACGAGAATTCAACTACCATATCATCTTTTTCTGCACATAGAATGATTCCGATAGATGGATTGTCATCTGACGCCTTTTCTTTTTCATTGAGTAGATTAAGATAAAAGTCCATTTTACCGGCAAACTCAGGCTCGAATTCTCCGATTTTTAAATCTATTCCGACTAATGCTTTCAAAAATCGATGATAAAATAATAGATCTATGAAATATCCATTGCACCGGCTGTTAATCGGTATTGTTGTCCTATAAAACAGAATCCGTACCCAAGTTCAAGAATAAATTCTCTTAGATGGTCGATAAGTAAATTTTCCAACTCTTTTATCTCTTTTCTAATCCCAAGGAATTCTAAGTTATACGTACTCTTTAGCAATTCTTCAGCTTGCTCAGCGAGATGTGAAGGTAATACTTCAGGGAAGTTATTACTTTTATTATCTATTAAGGTTCTATTAAAAGAATCGATCTTAATTTGATTAAGAAGAATATTCCGGCTCCATCCCAAACGAGCAGCAGCAAGTAAATAAAATAATCTGGCAGCAGGATTCTTCACTTTATTTAAAATTAACAAGTTATGTCCCCATGGAATTTCTGCGACAACTTGCCGCATAAAATCGGAATCTATTTTGCTTATTGATTGCTGAAATATTTTTTTCAACGGTAATTCTGCGACAGCCTGTCGCAGTTTTTCTTCATCAGAGTATGCTGCGAAAAATCTTTTCATATCCCACAGATTCCGAGCTGAAAAACCTCGAACCCCCGGAAAATCGGAACGTAAATCCCTCGATAGCATCTCAACAACGGAATCACCCCAATTATGTCTGGTTTGTTGTTCAACAATATTTTGTCCTATATCCCAGTATAGTAATATCAATTCACGATTTACTGAACGGGCGGCTGAAATACGAGCAGAAACGATTCGCTTCTTAACGCTTTTTACAAAATCTTTATAACTCTGATCAATATACATGTCATGCCGCTTCATATATCAAACCTATTTTTTTACTCGGGAAGTTTAATGATGATAGAATATATGAACATCGGCAATATAATTATTTCATTGTTAAGATAGTAAAAGAAATGCTATCATTTTTATTGGTGAAGTGCCATAGATACAATCTAAATTGACCTAATTATCATATCCTAAATGAGAGGTAAATTTGTATAATTTGAAAAAGCTTATCGAATTTGAACCTATCCTTCACACTTAATGGATACTATTTAATCAAATACGACACTCCTTGTTATCTATCAACTTTTTTTCTTTTTCAACCAACCTTATCCTTTTTGAAAATTTTCTTTCCAAAAGTAAGAAAAACAATAGCTTCCGGCTTTTTATGATTTCAAATTTTAACATAAACCAATTTATTTTAAGCCTTTTTGTGGCATTCAATATGAGCGTATTAAATAACTAATTCTAAAATACAATAATCAAAATAAAATGGGTACAAAATGGCTCTAATAGCAATAATAGACGACGACCCGGATATCCTTGATGCCAGCACTTTGGTACTCGGTGCAAAGGGGTATGAAACAATTACCGCGGCAAATCCGGAAGACGGCTATAAAATAGTAAAAGAAAAATCGCCCGATTTAATAATCCTTGATGTGATGATGAATGAACCGGACGATGGTTTTTTCCTTCTTCAGAAATTCAGAAAAGAAGGAATACAAACACCGATTATCATGTATACGTCGGTTTCAAAAACTATCGGGATGGACTTCGGCGTAAGCGAGATGGTACCTGTAGATGAATTTGTAGAAAAGCCTATCTCACCTGATGAACTAATTGAAAAAGTTGAGAAACTTTTACATTCCCATATAGAGAGGTAAAGATGCTGGTATATGAACAGAATGCATTATCTGAAGAAATAGAAAACCTTGTAAAAAAATACGGCAGCGATCGTCCTGCTCTCCTGGAAATACTACAGGATATTCAGCGTAAGCATAAATACATATCCGATTTTGCTCAGCAGGAAATTGCACGGCTAATGAATATTCATCCTGTTGAAGTTAACAGCGTGATCTCATTCTATACATTCTTACACTCACGCCCGCAGGGTAGAAATATTGTACGCTTGTGTAAAACAATAATGTGCGAACACTCAGGCAAAGAGAAAGTTGCACAAGCAATTGAAAGAGAACTTGGAATATCCTTTGGACAAACAACTAAGGATAACAGAATAACACTTGAGCACACTAATTGTTTAGGAATGTGCGATATGGGTCCGGCAATGATAGTAAACGACAGAGTTTATACACACCTCGATCCGGAACTCGCAGTAAAAATTTTGAACGAAATCAAGTAGAGGAAAAATGGAAATAGTAATTGAAGATAAAATAAAAAGAAATGGACCGGTGATTTTTTCCGAATATGAAGCCGGCGATGGAATTAGAAAAGCACTTAGCATAAATAGAGAAGATATACTTTTCGAATTAAAAGCTTCGGGATTAAAAGGCAGAGGCGGCGCCGGATTTCCTACAGCAACCAAATGGATGCTTTCTGCTGCTGCAATGGCTGATAAAAAATATATCGTGTGCAATGCGGATGAAGGTGAACCGGGTACTTTTAAAGATAGAATCCTTCTGCTAGAATATCCCGAATTAATTTTTGACGGGATGGTAATCGGCGGATATACAATCGGTGCTAAAACCGGCATCGTATATCTGCGCGGTGAATACGAATTCATGCTTGAACATCTTGAAAATTATCTCGAAAAAATGCGAAGGCAAAATTTATTGGGAAAAGATATCCTTGGTAAAAAAGGATTTGATTTTGAAATAAAAATTCGTCTCGGTTCAGGTGCTTATGTATGCGGAGAAGAAACTGCGCTGATTGAATCGCTTGAAGGACATAGGGGAGAACCCCGTAACCGACCGCCTTATCCTGTTAACACTGGTTATTTAGGCTATCCTACTGTAGTTAACAACGTTGAAACAATTGCAGCCATTCCACACATAATTACAAAAGGCGGCGAGTGGTTTAAGCAACACGGTACGGATAAATCAACCGGTTCAAAGCTCTTTTCGGTTTCCGGTGATTGCGAAAAGCCTGGAGTGTATGAATTACCTTGGGGAACTAAAATAAGTGAATTGCTTGAATTAGTTGGTGCAAAAAATACTAAAGCTGTTCAGGTTGGCGGTGCATCAGGTGTATGCCTGCCAAAATCGCAATTCGATAGAATGCTCGCTTATGAAGATGCAGCCACCGGCGGATCAATAATGATCTTTAATGAAAAACGAAGCATGCTGAAAGTATTGAAAAACTTCATGGAATTTTTTGTTGAAGAATCGTGCGGGCAATGCACACCCTGCCGAGTTGGCAACATTAAGCTGCTCGAAGGTGTAGAGAGAATCGAAAAAGGTAATTACACTTTTGCTTATATAAACACACTGAAGGAATTGGGAAGAACAATGCAAGTTGCATCCAAATGTGGTTTGGGACAGTCAAGTCCGAACTCATTCATTTCAATTCTTGAAAATTTTAAAGATGAGATATTTCACACAAACGGAAACGGAGGATATAATGGGAAAGCGAAATAATTTGAGAACACCGGTAAGCCAGCGACCGCATGTTGTTCCTAAGCCGGTTGATACAAGTTATATCGGAGGAATGGTTTCGGTTCAGATAAATGAAAAGAAAGTATCCGTTCCGTTGGGTACATCAATCCTTGAAGCATGTAAAGAAAATCAAATACACATACCAACACTTTGCAGCCACGAAGATTTATGTGTGGCAGGTGTCTGTCGGATTTGTGTTGTGGAAGTGGAGGGAATGCGCACTCTTCAAACCGCATGCACATTTCCTATAACAGCCCCGATAAAAATTCACACGTCAACTCCGATGGTCAGAAAAGCGAGAAGACACATAGTTGATCTGCTTTTAAGCGAACACTACGGCGAGTGTTATTCATGCTTCAGAAATGAAAATTGCGAGCTGCAAACTCTTGCGAAAGAATACGGAGTAGATGAATATACATTCGGTCATGTTACTTCGCCGCGATACGAAATAGATAATTCTTCTACTTCGGTAATCAGAGATATGAATAAATGTGTACTTTGCAAACGGTGTGTTAGAACTTGCATCGATCTGCAGGAAGTCGGCGTGCTTGAAGCATTGAATAGAGGTCATGAAACCAAAGTAGGAACTTTTTTAGATAAACCGTTAGCCGATGTAATTTGCATTTACTGCGGTCAATGCATTAACCGCTGTCCTACCGGTGCTTTAAGAGCTAATGATCCTTCCGATGCAATATGGAATGCAATTGACGATCCGGTGAAACATGTTATTATTCAAACGGCTCCCTCACCACGAGCAGCAATAGGTGAAGAATTCGGAATTGAGCCCGGCAAATCTTTTACAGGCGAATTAAACACAGCGTTAAAAAGAATCGGCTTCGATAAAGTGTTCGATACAAATTTTACGGCTGACTTAACAATTATTGAAGAAGGTACCGAACTGCTGAACAAGTTAAAGAAAGCCTTAGTTGATAAAGATGAATCCGTAAAGCTTCCCCAATTTACTTCATGCTCGCCGGGATGGATAAAATTTATTGAACATTTTTATCCCGAATATTTAGATTATCTTTCAACTGCAAAATCGCCGCAGCAAATGTTTGGTGCAATTACAAAAACATTTTATGCACAGCAAGCAGGCATTGATCCGGCAAATATCGTTACAGTTGCATTAATGCCTTGTTCTGCAAAAAAGTTTGAGTGCAATCGTCCCGAGATGAGTGCCTCAGGTTATAAAGATGTTGATTATGGATTAACCACCCGTGAAATGGCGAAGATGATTAAAGAAGCAGGAATATATCTGCCAGAAATGCCTAAGTCACACTTTGACGATCCTTTCGGTGAGGCTTCAGGTGCAGGTTTAATTTTCGGTGCGACCGGCGGTGTAATGGAAGCGGCGTTAAGAACAGTTTATGAATTAGTTACAGGCAGAGTAGTACCTTTTGAAAATCTTCGAATTGAACCTTGCCGCGGTTTTGACGGAGTGAAGCAAGCTTCCGTTAAGCTTGAAAACTGCGTTGAGAAATATAATTTCCTTGAAGGAGTTGAATTGAAGTTTATCGTTGCGCATGGGACAGCTAATGCAAAGATTGTAATGGAAATGCTGCGGCGCGGCGAATTAAAAGATGTTCACTTTGTTGAGATAATGGCTTGTCCAGGCGGGTGCCTTGGCGGCGGCGGGCAGCCTATTCCTACTTCGGAAGAAATAAGAATGAAGCGTGCACAAGCTATTTATGAAGAAGAAGAATCGCTGCCGATTAGAAAGTCGCATGAAAATCCTCATATAAAATATATTTATGAGAATTTTCTTACAGAAGGTCCGTGCGGCGAACTATCGCATAAGCTTCTTCATACGCATTATACAAAGCGCGGTAGATATATTTCGTAGCTTAAATCGAATTAAGCCATAGCACAGAATATTATTCTGTGCTCATATTTAATTTTAGGAAGAGGTGAATCGTTAATCCTTTGCTTTAGAAATGAAAGAAGCAAGTATTTCTGGAATATGAATTTTTTACTTAGTTAGTAAGGAATGCCTGATGATCCAATTAGTACCGGCTTGGGCACATCACTACGATGAATTCTGGCAGACAATAAGACGCCGGAATCTATGGCTGATTAAACTCCGCTACGGTGCGGTGGTTATGCTTCTGGGTTTTATACTTGCTTCCGAATTTTTATTAGGACTTGAGTTCACCGGTACGCAGATAACAGCTATCGCCGCAATTAATATTTCTATATTATTATACAATTCGTTTCTTCATTGGATAAGGCAATTCTTAAAATGCGATCCGAATAAATTCAATCCTCTTCATTTTTCTTTAGTTCAAATGTTGTTGGATTTTACTGCGCTCGGATTACTGGTACATTTTACCGGCGGAATTGAATCGCCGCTTTATCTTCTTTTTATTTTCCATATTATAATCGGAAGTCTAATTTTACCCGGCTGGGTAATTTATTCATTAACTGCTCTGCTTCTTGCCGCATTTAGTTCTATAGTATTCTTTGAATACTTTGGAGTAATTCCACATCACAGTGTCGAGGGAATTCTTAAAGTACCTTTCTATAATGATTATGAGTATATCGCCGCTTATTTAACTGTTTTTATTTTTGTAGTGGTTATGAGCGTTATTTTCGCGAACAGAATTGCAAAGCAGTTATATAGAATGGAACAGGATTTAATTGAATCTCTCGCAAAATTAAATGCAGCAGAGAAAGAGAAGCAAAAATATATTATGGGAATTGTACACGAAATAAAATCTCCCCTGTCGGCTGTTCATTCTTATCTTGATGTTATTCTTCAAAATTACGTGGGACCTTTAAGTAAAGAGCTTGAAGCAAGATTGAAAAGAGTTAAGATTCGTGCCGCAGAAGGTATAGGAATGATAAACAATGTGTTAAGAATATCTAACCTTCGCCTGCTCGACGAAATTAATAAAGAAGAAGTTAATCTTCATGAACTCTTGGCATCAGTGCTGGTAAAGCAGAAAGCCGCTGCCGTTCAAAAGAAGGTTCTGTTCAAATTAAGAGATGAAAGAAATGTAAAACGTAATATTTGGGGAGATAAATTTCTTTTAGAAGTTGCGTTCTCTAACTTGATTAGTAATGCGGTTAAGTATGTTAATCATGAAGGATTAGTTGAGATAACTCTTTTCGGAAGTGAAACTGAAACCGAGATACATATCTGCGATAACGGAATCGGGATTCCCCAATCTGAGTTAAGCAATATTTTTAAGGATTTTTACAGAGCCTCAAATATCAAATTAACCCAGCAGGAGGGAATCGGTTTGGGATTATCGATAGTAAAGCAAATTGTAATCCGGCACGGTGGAAAAGTTGATGCCATAAGTCCCTCTAAGCTTGCAGCCGAAGGAAGACCCGGTGCCTGTTTCAGAGTAATGCTGCCGGTTAAGCATGAGTAATAGTTAAAGATATTTTTATTTTGCTTGCAGTATGCGGCTTATTAATTGTCATCGCTCTAACACATAAATACAAATATGGAATGGAGTAATAGAAAATTTTGAAAATTGATTTTTAGTTCAACGGAAAAATCCACCATCTAATACGGAGGATCGTTCCGAGATGGTGGTTATGTTCTTTTTGCTTTGCATGTCCGAAGGATCGAGTATGTGTAAAAAGTGTTTCTGTCATTTCGATCCCGAATGCTTTTCATAAAGAACCTTCGGTCGGGAGAGAAATCTTTTCCGAAGGATCCATAGGAACTTACGCTTAGATTTCTCTCCGAAGGAATCCTTTGGACAGTCGCTCCGCTCCTTCCTGCCTGGAGGCGAAATGACATCTTAGGGTTTTTACACAGGCTTGATCGTTCCGAGAAACACGAAGCAAAATCTTAGTGAGCACATAGTGTCTTCGTGTCTTGGTGGCATTGTATTTAAATTGTTATTGGAACAATCCCTCGGAGAAGAGGGCTATGTGGATTATTTACTTATTGAATCTTATTTGTTATTTGTATTTTGTTTTTTGGAATTTACTTGTTAAAGATTTTCTCTTAATCAAGTTCTGTAAATAATTTGAAAGAGGTGAAACATGAAAAAACTCATTTTCATTTACTTTATCACAATCGCTGCATTTCAGCTTGAATCCTTTCCTCAAGTAAAAGCGGGTGATGCCGCTTTAGGTACTCGAAAGTACGAAGATTTTCAAAAAGCAAAATTCTGCGGAGCTTCATGCCATGTAGATTTTTATCAGCAGTGGATCCAGGCAATGATGTCGCAGGCATATACCCATCACTGGGACGAGATTGAGTATTTTAAGCTTGCAGTTCCTCATGCTGAAAAAGATCCTGTAGTTGCGGGAGTGAAGGCAGGATGTAACGGCTGCCATGCGCCGATTTCTTTTTTAGCCGGCGATGTTCCGCCGCCTCTTCCGGAAAAAATGTCGATGGCTAATGAATCCGTTAACTGCGATGTGTGTCATACGATTACCGGTTTTGAAGGTGATATACCTTATAACTTCAATTACATAAGTCAGCCGGGAAAAACCAAATACGGACCGCGTGGAAGAGGTAATTCTCCCGAGCATCAAATTATTAAGAGTGATTTTTTAGGCACAGCAGAATTTTGCGGAACTTGTCATAATGAAAAGTCACCCTTTGATGTTTGGGTAAAATCTACTCATCTTGAATGGAAAGAAGGTCCGTATGCTAAAGAAGGAGTAAAATGCCACAACTGCCACATGACTGATGCGGAAGGTATTACGGCATCAATGGGCACAAAGTATCCCGATGCAAGACAGCATTTATTTCATGGTGCACATGACCCGGGTAAAATCAAAGGTACCGTTGAACTGCGCATTCATCCCGACATTAGAGAAGCAGAACCTGGTGAAAAAGTTAAATTTACTATCGCTCTATTCAACCAAAAAACAGGGCATAAATTTCCGACAGGTTCCGTTGAAGACCGAATTGTTTGGATGCACGTTGAAGCAGTTGATGTTAAAGGAAAAGTTTATCATTTGCCGGTGGATCGAAAAGGATTTGAAGGTGAAGAATATACAATTGGCTCGGATGTGCTTGCCTATCAGGATATGGGCATCGCTCTTAACGATCCGAATTTTAAAGGAGTTCAAAGAGACGGTATTCCTTTAGGTGACAGAATTTTCCGCATGCCGTATTTTGATCCGCAAGGACGAATGACTATTCAGCAGTGGAATACAAAATCACTCGGAGTAGATTATCGATTCGCACCGAGAGAGACAAAAATTGAAACTTGTACTTTTAATCTTCCTTTTGATATTGCACCCGGAGAGCTTAAAGTTATTGCTGTATTAAATTATCAAAAGCTTGTAAAGCCCGTTGCAGATTTTATGAACGTTCCTGCCGAGGAAGCTGAAGTAATAAAAGTAAACGAACATTCCACAACTATTACAATTCTACCATAGAGGAGATTATGAAACTATATCATTCTTTAATACTTAGTTTAATTTTTAGCTTTTTAGCAATTGAAAGCATTTCGGCTATACCTGCATTTGCAAGAAAATATAATATGACATGTAAAACATGTCATTCTCCTTTTCCACATTTAAAAGATTTCGGTGATGAATTTGCGGGTAATGGTTTTGTTCTTCCCGATCAAGATGCACCAAGATATTTTATAGATACGGGTGATGACGAACTCTCACTTATTAGAGACATACCTGTTGCCATGCGTCTTGAAGCCTATGTTACTTACAATACTGCAAATGCAGAGCAAGCAGAATTTGCCGCACCTTACTTGCTTAAATTTTTATCGGGCGGATCACTGGCAAAAGATTTCGCTTATTATTTTTACTTCTTCTTTGATGAACGCGGCGAAGTAGCCGGTATTGAAGATGCCTTTATAATGTTTAACAATTTATTCGGCAGTGAGCTTGATGTTTATATCGGGCAATTTCAAATATCCGATCCTCTTTTTAAAAGAGAATTAAGATTGACTTTAGATGACTATCAGATTTACAGATTGAAAGTAGCTCAGTCTAACACAAACCTTACTTATGACCGCGGTATAATGCTTACTTACGGTTTAGAAACCGGTACGGATATTACTTTCGAAATATTGAACGGAAGCGGGATAGGTAAAATTAGTCCTGCAAGATTGTTTGACAATGATAAGTATAAAAACTTCTTAGGTAGAATTTCACAAAGCATCGGCGATCATTTTAGAATAGGTGCATTCGGGTTTCTTGGTAAGGAAGAAATCTCGGAAGTTGTGAATGAAACACAGATGGCGGGTTCCGATGCTTCATTATCTGCCGGTCCATTTGAAATAAATTTACAGTATATCGAACGACGGGATAAAAATCCTCATTTTTTACTTTCTGATGAGATAGATATAAAAAGCCGAGGCGCTCTGGGTGAAATTATTTTTAGACCCAACGGCGATGACAGCAAGTGGTACTCAGCGGGATTATTTAATTGGATTGAATCGGATATAACTGTACTTAATTTGAAGACTGCAACACTTCACATGGGGTACTTGCTTAAAAGAAATATCAGGCTGGTTGCTGAGTATACTCACAACTTCACTGATAAGTACGGCAAATTTGCAGTGGGTTGTGTAACAGCGTTTTGATTCTTACAATTTTTAAAAGAGGTGACATCTGCTTGCGAGGATTATAAACTTTTCAGATGTCATCTCTAAATTTTCCATAACTATAATTTATAATAAAAGCCAATGCCTCCTGGCAATAAGCTTAAAATAAAATTCCTATCTGCTTTATCTGAATGTCTGTTAACTACAAAATTTCCGACAAAGTAACCAACTGCCGAACCTAAGAATACATCTGAGAGCCAATGACTGTTATGATATATTCTTGATATACCGGTTATAACTGCCGGAGTAAAGATTAATGCTTTAAGCCAAACTTGATCGGTATGTGCCGCTAGTACTGAAGAAAGTGCGAATGATAAAGTTGCATGCCCGGACGGTAGAGCATTCTGTGGATTCGGTCTTTCACCAAATGGAGTAAAATAATAAGAACCTTTTTCTTCGCCCGGACGCGCCCTTCCAAATGTCCGTTTCATGATTGAATTAATG
>CAZTDB010000003.1:0-20853 GCA_964612385.1 uncultured Ignavibacteriaceae bacterium | reverse complement strand
AAAAATCTTCGTTCAATATTACTCGCCACGTTATGTAATCAAATCATTTAAAGAAGAATTTAATCCGGTCAAGACGAAAGCTCTTAGGATTTTAGCTCCGCCTTCCATTGCAGATTATTGGTATTCAACATTTCCCAAGCTAAGTAACTTTTTCGATCGAATAGATAATTTAATCGAAGATTCTTACTTCGCATCATTCATGTGCGATTACTATATACTTGTTCTCAAAAAGAAAGCAGCTTCCGATAACAATTAACTTGCGGTTAGTGAATGCTCTTCAAAAAAATGAGGAACACGCTTTGAAAAAACCAGTTTTAATTTTGTGCATAAGTCTTATAGCTTTAATAGGAGTAATATTATTCAATTCAAAGCTATATCATTTATTTCCCGAAAAAGAATTGCCTGCAGCAGAAAAAGAAGAACTAATTTCGCTTGGCAAAGAAGCACTCTTATATAACGATGTACCGGTATCGGCACTAATAATTTATGATGAACAGGTAATAGGTACGGGTTTTAATACAGTATTTGCTGATACAAACGCTGCCGGTCATGCTGAAATAAATGCAATTACAAATGCAGTTAGAAACTTAGGGTGGAAAAATTTTTTTGAATTGGATAGGGAGAAGCTTCTTTTGATAAGTACATTTGAACCATGTCCGATGTGTATCGGTGCAATAAAAGAATATAAAATTAAGCACGTTGATTTTATTAAAGAAAAATCCGTTGGTTATTGGTTAAAGAATCGTTTGGGAGATTTCTATTACGAACTAAACAAAAGAAAGATATTCAGTGACATTCAAGATTCACTCTTTCTGCTGCATCCGGCTTACAAGGGTGATTAAATAGTGTAAATCGTTCCGGGCTGCAATCAATTCTGCATTTCAACTCAGAAAAGGAGTTAATATATTTAAGCCGGTTTTTGTGAGAAGAAATTCAGCGAACTTAAATGTAGTCCATTGGATATTTAGCATTCTTTGCTTCAGAGAAAAATAAAAACAAACCATTTTACCGAAGAAAAATTTGTCTTTATGTTTGAATCCATAAGTCATTTAAAAAAATATTGTAACAGCCTGACACGCTACTCCCGTTATAAAACCCGCGAAGTGAAAGTTGGCGATTTCCCGTTAGGGGCGTCAAATCCAATCCGCATTCAATCAATGACGACAACTAACACGATGGATACAATCGCTACTGTTGAACAGACAATTAGAATGGTGGATGCCGGATGTGAATATGTTCGCATTACAGCTCCAAGTAAATTGGAAGCCGAAAATCTGGCAGAAATAAAAAAAGAATTGCGTAGAAGAAAATATAACGTTCCGCTGATAGCAGACATTCATTTTACTCCCAATGCCGCTGAAATTGCGGCAAAAATAGTTGAGAAGGTACGTGTTAATCCCGGAAATTATGCTGACCGCAAAAAGTTTCAAGTTATCGAATATGACGATTTTCAATACGAAGCCGAGCTTGAAAGAATCCGGCAAAAGTTTTCCCCGCTGCTTAAAATTTGTAAAGAATACGGCACCGCAATGCGGATCGGAACAAATCATGGTTCTTTATCAGACAGAATAATGAGCCGTTACGGCGATACTCCATTGGGAATGGTTGAATCGGCATTGGAGTTCGTTCGAATTTGTGAAGAGCTGAACTATTATGATATAGTTCTGTCCATGAAAGCAAGCAATCCTCAAATAATGGTTCAAGCATACCGGTTATTGGTTTCGAAGATGGAAGAAGAAGGAATGAATTACCCTTTACATTTAGGAGTAACCGAAGCAGGAGGAGGAGAGGACGGCAGAATAAAATCGGCTATGGGCATAGGTGCATTGCTTGAAGACGGTTTGGGAGATACAATCAGAGTGTCACTTACCGAAGACCCTGAATATGAAACACCGGTTGCAATACGAATAGCCGGGCGATATAATAATAGGGAAAACCATCAGCCAATTCCCGATATTGAAATTAATCCCCTCGATCCGTTTTCTTTTAATAAAAGATTTTCGCATGAAGTTTTAGCAATTGGCGGCGGCAATGTTCCTAAGGTTGTAGCGGAATACTCGACAAGACAGGTTAATAAACCTGCCGACCTTGAGGATATTGGGTATCAATATTTTCCAGAGACCGACAAATGGAATATCTCAGACAGTGCCGCAGATTTTATATATCTTGGGAAAAATCCGCCGCCTTTTGAACTGCCGAATGGATTACTACCGCTTTATGATTATGAATATTGGCATCAAAATAATTTAATTAATGCAATACCGCTTCTTAATGAAAATGAATATTTAGATAATGAATTAGCCCCTAAGCAAATTAAATTTGTAACTATCAGTTTTTCCGTTATAACTAATACATTACTTACCAAAATTAATTTGGATAGGTATGCTGTTATTTTAATCGATACTGATAATGAGCATGGAATGGCTGAACAGCGCCGTATCTTTTTTGAGCTTTTGGTTAGACAGATTACTAACCCCGTTATAATTAGACGAAAGTATAGCTCATTAACAGAAGAGCAGCTTAGATTACATCCTTCAACGGATTTTGGAGCATTATTAATTGACGGGTTAGGTGACGGCGTTTGGCTTACAGTGGATAATTTGATTGATAAACCTGAATCAAATCAAGAGGATTCGTCTGCAGGTAAGTATATCCGTCGGCTTCAAAAGAAAACTGAAGCGAAAGAAAAAATTGTCAATCGTATATTGTTTGGAATTCTCCAGGCGGCAAGAGTACGAATCTCTAAAACCGAATATATAGCTTGTCCTTCATGCGGCAGGACTTTGTTTGACTTGCAAGAAACAACCGAAATGATAAGAAGAAAAACCGAGCATCTAAAGGGTGTCAAGATTGCTATTATGGGCTGCATTGTTAATGGTCCCGGTGAAATGGCGGATGCGGACTATGGTTACGTAGGTTCCGGGGTTGGGAAAATAACTTTATACAGAGGGAAAGATATTATCAAAAGAAATATTCCTTCCGACAATGCAGTAGATGCTTTAATTGATTTAATTAAAGAGGATGACAAATGGCTGGAAGCAAATTGATTATTTTGATGTAATTCCAATCACAAGGAGAAAATTTAAAAAATAATTTTTTGGAGTGGTTGGCTCGATTATTGCAATTTGCAAGATATTGATATATATTTACACACTTATTATGGGCACGATAAAAATAGAAGTTTTAATATTTTTTAAGTATTTCTACAGTAGCTGCACACAGCGGCTTCTTGAACAAAAATTGTAAAATGCACTTCACTTCCGAAGTGCATTTTTTTTTGATATGACCGGAAAAGTAATTATTAAATATTTAGAAGAGTGGGCACCTAAGGAGATTGCCTGGCAAAAAGATAACCCTGGAATTCAGGTTGGCTCTTCAGAAGTTAGAATTAAAAACATACTCCTTGCACTAGACTTAACAAACAAAGTACTGGATGAAGCAATTAGATTGAACTGTAATTTTATTATAACTCACCACCCCTTTCTTTTTTATCCTGTAAGAAGTATAAATATTTCTAGTGATGATACTTCTAAGCTGATAGAACGGTTAATCAAAAACAATATAACAGTATATTCTGCACATACAAATTTAGATTTTACATCCGATGGAGTTAGTTTCGAATTGGCTAAGATGCTTAAACTGCAAAATATAAAATTCCTAAAAAACCTCAGATCAAATCAATTTAAGCTTGTAATTTTCACTCCCGAAAGTCATCTGGAAAAAGTAGCCGATGCCGTGTTTAATTACGGCGGCGGTAAAATCGGAAACTATACTCATTGCAGTTTTAAAACTTCCGGTAAAGGAACATTCAAAGGTTCGGAACTTTCGCAGCCTGCCATCGGACAAAAAGAAAAATTTGAATCTGTCGCGGAAATAAAGCTTGAAGTGATAATTGATTCATGGCGTTTGCCGGAAATCTTAAAATCCGTAAAAAAAGTTCATCCTTATGAAGAAGTTGCTTACGATGTATACCCTTTGGAAAATGAAAATGTGAACTATGGCGCCGGCGCTATCGGGAGTCTCCAATCTCCGATAACGCAAGAAGAATTTTTAGAGCATACGGCAAGGAGTCTCAAAATCAAAAACTTCCGATACACTCCTGGCAAAAAAGGGAAAATAAAAACCGCAGCCGTTTGCGGTGGTTCCGGTGGCGAATTATTAACTGAAGCAATTGCCCGGGGTGCAGATGCTTTCGTTACTGCAGATATCAAATATCACGATTTCCATTCGGCTGCAGGAAAAATTCTCTTTATTGATGCAGGACATTACGAAACCGAAATAGCGGCACTTAATCAAATAGAAGTACGATTAAAGAAAATAATAGATAACAACGCAGTAAAAGTTTTCAAGTTTAAGGGAAATACAAATCCAATATTATTTTATAACAATTAGGAGCAAATAAAAATTGTATAATAGACTAAAAACATTGTATGAGTTACAAAAAATTGACGACCAGCTTGATGAACTTGAAGAACTCCGGGGTGATTTGCCTAATGCCGTAGAATATCTCGAAAGCAAATTAAGTCAATTAAAGGAGGAAGTTACCTCTAAAGAAAAAGAGCGCGCGGAGTCGATAAAGAAACGACAGGAAAATGAGGAAGAAATCGAACGCCTTAGAGCTAACCAACAAAGATTTAAAGCGCAGCTTTACCAGGTCCGGAACAACAAAGAATACGATGCCCTTACTAAAGAAATTGATCATACTGAAGATCAGATTTCTAAGCTCGAACAGCAAAACGATTCACTGGCTGATTTAAGCAAAAGACTTGCAGATGAGATTGAGACTATTAAACCTCAATTAAATGAATTGAAAGACGAATTAAAAGTAAAAGAAGCCGATCTTAAAGAGATCATCAAAGCAAATGAAAAAGAGGAGGCAAAGCTTAGAGAGCTTCGGAAAAACATTGTTGATCAAACGAAGAAACCGGATTACTCGGCATATATGAGAATCCGCAAAGCTAAAAAAGGAAAAGCTGTTGCTACAATAAGAAGATCTGCTTGCTCGGGCTGCCATAATATTGTTCCGCCTCAAAGACAATTAGAGATAAGACGAAATAACCGCCTTTTCTTCTGTGAGTATTGCGGCAGAATTTTAGTCTCGACCGAAATAGCAGAGAATGTTGCAGATTAGTTTAAAAACTTGTAGAGAAATTCCAAACTCTCTCGCGTGATCCAAGTTAAAAATATTCTCTTAAGCAAGGCAAATAGAACGGGTTCCAACGCTTGGATTTCTAAGAAAAAATATCATAGTCTTCCTAAATAAAAAAGTACAATCATTTTAGATGCCTCCACGATCAGCATAGACTAATTACTCTCTTCTAAATTTATACACATTTGCGAGATACCAGCTAATTATCGCCGCAGAATTTTTAACCTTCAGATTTTATTGCCATTATACCCGGTGAATTTTTTCAAATTAATAGAGGTAAGTTGTCGCATCAGCTTTTTTCTGCTGTTTTAAGAGGCGGATTTTATTATATTTACAACCAAGTAATAAAGTATCGTAAAACGGATGTTTTAGTTTCTAATCGCTCAAGCTTATAAGGATGAATTGATGCAACGTTGATATTGAAAAAGAAAGAATTGAGTGTGGTATATTATATAGTGATGGATTACATAGAATTTGCATACTTAAACATCTGAATTAAAAATAGTAATTGGCAAAATTGTATGCTGATATTTCCAGTGTGCAGTTTATCTCGAGAGAATAAAGAATAGTTCATACCGGGCAATTGCTCTCCGAAATATCGGAGGGAGGAAAGTCCGAACTTCACAGAGCAGGGTGCCGGATAACATCCGGGGTTCCGAAAATATCGGAATACGGAAAGTGCCACAGAAAAAATACAGCCTGTTTGAAGCGGGCAGATTCAAACTGTTCCGGCAAACTTCTGCAGGCAAAGGTGAAAAGGCAGGGTAAGAGCCTACCGCGGTAATGGTAACATTGCCGGTCCTACTTTAGGATTATCCTCCAAAAGGGATAACAAGGCAAACCCCACCCGAAGCAAGGTCAAATAGGGAAGTTTTTTCCGGTACGCCGGTATCGAAGTGGCTCGCTTCGAATAACTTCCGGGTAGACCGCTGGAATTTCGGAGTAATCCGGAATCAAGACAAATAATTGCCGTCTCGATTTATTTCGGGATTACAGAATTCGGCTTACAGGTTTGAACTATTTAATTTGTTCTTTCAATTATTTATCCCCGGGATTTTTATGATCCAAAAAAAATGGAAAATAAGAGAAATTGAAGAAGATAATTACACTATTAAATCTTTAGCCGATACACTAAACATCTCGGAAGTTCTTGCAACACTGCTAATCTTTCGAGGTATTAAAAACTTCTCTCAAGCAAAACAATTCTTTAGACCAACTATCGATTCGCTTTATGATCCCTTCCTGATGGATAGTATGGAAGCTGCCACTTACAGGGTGATTAAAGCCATTACTGAAAATCAACGCATTTGCATTTACGGTGATTACGATGTGGACGGCACCTGCTCAACTGCATTAGTTTATCTCTTCTTGAAACAGCTTGATGCCAATGTCGAATTTTACATTCCCAAACGACTTACCGAGGGCTACGGTCTTTCCAAATCGGGATTAGACCACATTCGGGATATTGGTGCAAATTTGTTAATCTCCGTTGATTGCGGAATCACTGCCATTGAAGAAATCGAATACGCAAAACAGTTAGGTATTGATGCAATCATTTGCGATCATCATCAGCCGAAAGATGAAATTCCCGATGCCTATGCTGTTCTTGACCCTCTAAAGCCAGGCTGTAGGTATCCGTTTCAATTTTTATCGGGAGCGGGCGTCGCATTTAAATTGATTCAAGGTGTTGCCGAACGAATAGGGAAAAGAGAGCTTCCGTTACAATACATGGACCTGGTTGCTCTTGCAGGTGCGGCAGATATTGTCCCGCTAATAGATGAAAACAGAATTCTTGTTAAAGAGGGTTTGAATATAATTAATACAAATCCCAGATCCGGAATTAAAGCATTAATTCAAACCAGCAACATGCAGCTTGGTAATCTTACCTCAGGACAAGTTGTTTTTACTATCGCACCAAGAATTAATGCAGTAGGAAGGCTAGGTGATGCAGAAAGAGCAGTTGAGCTTCTTATCACCGATAACGATATTGAAGCATTGCGAATGGCACAAGTGCTTGAATCCGAAAATTATGAGCGAAGAAAAATTGACGAAAACACATTCGGCGATGCACTTGAAATAGTGGAAAGTTCGTTAGACCTAAGCGAAGACCTTGCAATTATACTCCATCAGGAAAAATGGCATCCGGGAGTTATAGGAATAGTAGCCTCGCGGCTCGTCGAAAAATATTACCGCCCAACAATTATGTTAACTACTGTTGATGGCGTGGCAAAGGGTTCGGCAAGAAGTGTTTCCAACTTCAATATATATGATGCTTTAAAAAAATGCGAAGACCTGCTGATTCATTTTGGTGGTCACCAGGCTGCAGCAGGTCTTGCTGTTGAACTTGAAAAAATTGAAGAATTCCGTTCTAAATTCAAGCAGGTTGTTAAAGAGAGTATTAATGGCGATGACCTTCTTCCTGAAATAGTAATTGATTCTAAAATTAAATTTTCGGAAATCACTCCCAAGTTTATGAAGATCATCGATCAATTTTCCCCGTTCGGTCCGGGTAATATGCGCCCCGTTTTTCTTAGCGAAAATGTTTTTGTATCCAATTCACCGAGGGTAGTTGGAAATAACCATCTAATTGCTACTCTTAAGCAGGACGGGTCGGATAAAGTTTTTGATTGTATAGGCTTTAACATGGGAACATTCTGCGATACGCTTACAAATCCTAATCAACCAATAGACGTAGTTTATACAATAGATAAAACAACACGTGAGGGAAGGGTTTTTCCGCAGTTAAAATTTAAAGACATAAAAATCAGAGAAAACAATCAGGAGTTCTAATGTCGGGACACTCAAAGTGGGCAACCATCAAGCGAAAAAAAGCCGCAGCTGATGCAAAAAGAGGAAAGATATTTACCAAGCTAATCAAAGAAATCACTATTGCTGCCCGTGAGGGAGGGGGCGACCCTGATGGTAATCCGCGCCTAAGGCTTGCCGTTGATAATGCGAAAGCTGCCAACATGCCGCAGGATAATATTGAAAGGGCAATTAAAAAAGCTACCGGCGAGCTCGAGGGAGTTACCTATCACGAGCTGATTTATGAGGGTTATGGTCCGGGTGCTGTGGCGGTAATGGTTGAAGTTGCTACCGATAATAAAAACCGAACCGTCGCAGAAGTTAGGCATGTATTCAGCAAACATAACGGCAGCTTGGGAGAAAGCGGCTCCGTTGCCTGGATGTTTGATAGAAAAGGCATAATTACACTACCGGTACATGGAAAAACAGAAGATGAAATGCTCGAGGTAATTCTTGATGCCGGCGCAGATGACTTGCAAACGGAAGATGATTTCTTTGAAGTTCAAACATCGATTGAGTCATTTGAACCAGTCAGAAAAAGTTTAGCCGAAAAAAATTTGCAAGTAGAAAATGCTTCATTGCAATGGATAGCAAAAAATTTAGTGCCCGTGCGCGGTGAAGAATCCGATAAGCTTATGAAATTGATAGAAGCCCTTGAAGACCTTGATGATGTTCAAAACGTATTTTCGAATGCCGACTTTGAAGATATTTCTGCCCATTCAGCATAAAAACTGTTTTGGGATTATCAATTTAATCTTACATTTTTGACAGATTAAAATTTCTCTTTTGCAAATGCAGAAATTTTAGTGAAAAGATAATACTTATCTAAAAGAATCATTTTAATGATAATAATAGGAGTTGACCCCGGAACAGTTTATACCGGTTTTGGAATAATAAACCAATCAAGAAATTCTCTCATAAAAGTTTCAAGCGGGATTGTAAAGCTGCCTTCATCTCATTCACTATCAGTAAAGCTTGAAATAATATATGCCGAACTTGATAAGCTGCTAAAAATATACCAACCTTCTGAATTTGCTATCGAAACAGCCTTTTATGGAAAGAATGTTCAATCAGCCATGAAAATAGGGTACGCCCGCGGAGTTTCAATGTTAGCCGCAGTTCATCATGGTATTCCGGTTAGTGAATATTCACCAAGAGAAATTAAGAAAGCGGTGGTCGGAAGCGGAGCTGCTTCTAAGGAGCAAGTGGGGTATATGATTCGAACATTGCTAAAGCTTAATAATGAAAAGATGCGCTACGATGAAACCGATGCCTTGGCAGTTGCACTCTGTCATGCTTTTAAGTTAAAATCACCGTCAAAAAAAAGCAAGGATTGGAAAGCTTTCATAGAGGCATTCCCGGACAGGGTTATCAGATAGTTTTATACTGCAATGAAGTCAATTTTATTTAATTTTGATTCAGCAATTAATTTTATTCATGAGGCGTATCTAAAAAGGTCTTATTTAAGAATAACATTGTATTCGAACATTCTTAATAATCGGAACACGTACTTAATGAAAATACATTTTTAGAGAAGACTTATTTATTATTATTATTCATCATGATAGGTTATTTAACAGGCAAATTAATTTCGGTAAAACCGACAAGTCTAACTCTTGATGTTAACGGTGTTGGTTACGTGGTGAGTATATCAATCAATACCTTTGAAAAATTGAACGGTAAGGATTCGGCATCGCTCTTCATTCATACACATGTTAGGGAAGACTCAATTTCTCTTTACGGTTTTGCCGTTGAAGCTGAGAAGGAAATGTTTGAATTGCTTATTTCCATTTCGGGCATCGGACCAAAAATGGGACTAGGCATTTTATCAGGCATAAGCGTGGAAGAGTTAAAACATGCTATTGCTAAATCGGATGTTTCAAGAATTATCGCAGTTCCGGGTGTAGGGCGTAAAACAGCCGAACGGTTAATGCTTGAGCTGAAATCCAAAGTCGAATCAATTTCGGTTGAAGGAGAAGCTGCCGGTTCGTTCGATACAAAGAATGAAGCTGTTGCTGCACTTATTACGCTTGGTTATAACTCAAAAGTGGCTGAGAAGGCAGTAAGAGATGCGCTGAGCGCTTCACCTAATTTATCGATTGAGGATTTAATAAGACGAGCATTAAGCTCATTGAATGCTTGACAGGCTGCAAAAGTAATATTTCGATTCTTTCTAATAAATCAGTGAAATCAAATTATCCTAATCCCCGTCCTCAAAATTTCTGCAACAAACGGATCGTCTTTGGTAAAGTCTTCGGTTTTGTAGGGATGGATTTCAATGTCAGTAAAAACCAGATTCGGAAATGTTTCCCGGATAATAATTTTAGAAATCATAGAACGATCGTTAAGTCGTACTCCCTCGAAATCTTCGGATAAAATTGCTATGTCGATATCGCTTTCCTCACGGGGATTACCCTTTGCATAAGAGCCAAAGAGATAAATTCCATCAACCTTAATTTTATCGGAGACTAATCTATATAAACTTCGAATTAAATTTTCTATATCTCTTTTAGTATGCATGTATGTAATTTAATTATTTTTTTTACTCTTGGTTCGGTAAACTCTTTTGTACATAAGTTATAAAAAGCCAGCTCGGTTACAGGATATCACCCTTCAACATTAAAACCCGTTGCCTCATCGAGAAACAGAACGTCTTCTACAGTTAAAAAAGTCACGTTGGCTGTGTTACTAAGGTCAATAAGGTTTTTTCATTAGTTTTCTTTTGATGTTAATGCAGCTTGCTTTTATTTCTTTCTATTTTTTGTCGGTTAGTAGTGATTCTATATGTTCTTCTTTGGTCATTATTCCTTACCCGAAAGCTTTTTGGATTTTTCCGACATTTAAATTTTTTAGACCTGTTTTAATTTATTAAATCAAAGGGAGATTTTCATCACTAAACAACGTTACAATGTAATTTCCCAATATTTTCAATTTCGGCTGTAATTCTATCGCCTCTGTTCACTTTGCCTACTCCGGCAGGTGTTCCGGTAAATATTAAATCCCCCTCCTCAGTTGTCATCATCGAAGAAATATATTCAACCAGCTCAACGGGTTTGAATATCATTTTATTCAATTTTTCTTTTTGCCGAAGAGCGTTGTTTACTTGCAGAGATATTTCTTCATTTAACGTAAGCGTATAGTCTTTTTTTAATAATGCCTCCGAAATTACTGCCGAAGTGTCAAAACACTTGGATACAGTCCAGGGATTTCCTTTATTCTTCAATTCATTTTGAAGGTCGCGTAGTGTCATATCCAAACCGACAGCATATCCGGCAATTGAGTCTTCAGCAGTTTTTTTGTCGGCATTTTTTATTGTCTTTCCTATAAGAAGAACAAGCTCAACTTCATGATGCATCTCATTTGAAAAGGAAGGATGAATCACATTCTCACCGGATTGAATTAGTGAAGAAGACGGTTTAAGAAAAAGCACAGGCTTCTCGGGAATTTCATGTCCGAGTTCTTTAGCGTGCTCGGCATAATTTCTTCCCACACAAATTATTTTTCCCACAGGAATTGCAAACGGCAGGTTTTTTATTTTTATTTTTTTCATATAGATCGATAAAATTATTCTAAAAGAATTTAAGTTTATTACTTATTTACAAACGCTGAGTAATCCCTTAAGGCTACTGATTTTTTTTTGTGGATTTTACCATTCAATTATCCCCGGTTAAATATTCAAGCATTTAATTTTTTTTCAAGAGCAGTTAGGTCTTCTGTTTCTTCTTAGTGGCAGCAGGAAAAAGAATGTTATTCAATATTAACCTGTAACCGGGAGAGTTCTTATACAAGTTTAAATCTGTTGGTGGATCTCCGACTGCGTGCTGGTAATCTTCCGGATCGTGCCCGGCATAAAATGTAAACGTTCCCCTTCCAAAATTGCCATGAATATATTTTACCTGATCAGCTCCGGGTCGCTCGGCTAATAAAATAACGGATTTCTTTATTAAGTTTTTTCTAAACATTGTTGTCTGTCCCATAAATCCTCTTATTACATTAACATGATTTTGAGTAAGCATAGTTGGGACAGGGTCATATTTTGCAGAGAATTCGAATAATGTAAAATAATCGTTGTTCTGATTTCCGATCTCCATAGGTTGAATGTCAATATCGCTGTATTCATATACATAAGGATTCATTTCAAGTTTAAAATTTTCGAAGGCAAGTGTTTTTGAGAAATCCAATTTTTGCTGTGCGTCGGGATCAGCGGCGTCACCGTCGTACATTTGTGCACAGATATCCACATTTTGTGCAGCAAGTGCAATATCGTAAGAATCGGTTGCAGAACACATCGCAAATAAAAATCCGCCTTGACCAACATAATTCTTAATACTAACAGCAACATCTCTCATCATCTCGGAGACTTTCTTATATCCGTTCTTTTTTGCATTAGCTTCGTACTGAATTTGCTGATCGATATACCATTGTGCATTGCTGAAGCTCGCATAAAATTTTCCGTATTGCCCTGTAAAATCTTCATGATGAAGATGCAGCCAATCGTATTTTGATAGATCTCCCCGTAAAATTTCATCGTTCCAAATTTTATCATAAGGAACGCGAGCATATTCTAATGCAAGAGTAACGGCATCATCCCATGGAGCAAAACCCGGAGGTACGTACACAGCTATCTTCGGGGCTTTTTCTAATCGTATAACCTCCATGTTATTTTCTTCACTTTGAACTATTGAGTAAATCTCTGCTGCTTGTGAAGCGGAAATTTCGTCGAACGAAACTCCTTCAACACGGCACTCAACAACAATCTTCTGTGAGTAATCAATTAAGAAAGAACCGCCTCTGTAATTTAAAAGCCAGTCGGCTTTCATTCCGTTGAGTAGTGCATTGAAAGTAATTCCATAGGCTTTCAGATGGTCGGTTTGCTTTAAATCCATATAGATTAAAATTTTCGCCTGTCCGAAAAGAATATTTGAAAATAAAATAATTGTTACTATTGTTGATCTGAACATTTGATGCACTCTTATTTAAAAGAAAAGCGATCGACAGATCGCTTTTAAAAAATTGTTTGATATAAATACTTAAGCAGATTTTCTATCTTCAATAAACAGCGGTTCAGCTCCTGTTTCTATTACTTCTCTTGTAATGATACATTTATTCACATTCTCTTTATTGGGCAGCTCGAACATAACGTCTAACATAAAGTCTTCCACAATAGCTCTTAAAGCACGGGCGCCGGTTTTTCTGATCATAGCTTTCTTAACGATGGCATCGATAGCAAACGGATCGAACTCAAGCTCAATGCCTTCAATCATAAACAATTTTTTATACTGCTTTAGTATTGCGTTCTTAGGTTCAGTTAAGATGCTCTTCAATGCATCCTCTCCGAGGGATTGAAGCGGGGCTATTACGGGTATTCGACCGATAAGCTCCGGTATCAAACCGTATCTTAGCAAGTCCTCAGGTTGAATATAGGTTAACAATTCATCCGTGGTGGGTTTTTCTTTAAGATCAGATGAGAAGCCCATTTTATTTTTATTGATACGGGCTGCGATTATTTTATCAATACCTTCAAAGGCGCCGCCTACTATGAAAAGAATATTTTTGGTGTTAACATTAATGAGGCTTTGTTCAGGATGTTTTCTGCCGCCCTTCGGTGGAACGCCTGCAACTGTTCCCTCTAAAATTTTTAATAAAGCCTGCTGCACTCCTTCACCTGAAACATCTCTCGTTATAGACGCACTTTCGCTTTTACGGGCAATTTTATCTATTTCATCAATATAAACGATGCCTTTTTGGGCGCGCTCAAGATTGTAATCGGCTGCCTGAAGTAAATGCACTAACACGGTTTCAACATCATCGCCAACATATCCCGCCTCTGTTAATGTAGTAGCATCGGCAATTGCAAATGGAACATCGAGTATCTTTGCAAGTGTTTGTGCTAATAATGTTTTCCCGACTCCGGTTGGACCAATAAGCATTATATTGCTTTTTTCTATTTCAACATCGTCCAATTCGAAAAAAGCATTTTTTGAATTTATCCTTTTATAATGGTTATATACAGCAACAGCTAATACTTTCTTCGCTCGTTCCTGTCCTATTACATACTCATCGAGTGTCAGTTTTAGAGTTCTTGGTGTGAGGGTTTCGTGGCTTTTTGTTTTTTGATTGCTGAAAGCCGCAAGGTTATTTTTAAGAATATCAACGCTGGTACCGATACAGATATCGCAGATGTAAACATCCGGTCCGGCAATCATGCTTCCTACTTCGCTGCCGTCCCTTCCGCAAAAAGAGCACTTTACTATTTTCTGATTTTGTTTCTTTGCCATTTTCTTTCTTAACTCTGTTTATTCCTTATTTTGATTATTTGATCTCTTGCTTCGTCCAAAAATAATGAATTCGGGAATTCGGCAAGAAGTTTTTCATAAATTTCCAATGCTTTAGGCGTATCTTTCAACCCAAATTGATAAATCATGCCTGACAAATATAAAGCTTTATCGGCATATATGTTTTTTTCTTTCTGATCGGCAATATTCATCAGCAATTCCAGCGCGCTGTCGAAGTTATCCAAAGCAAGCAGCATTTCGGCTTCCCTCAATTGTGCCAAATTCTGTAACATCAAACCGCTTTGTTTAGACGAAACTAATTGATATATGGATGCGGCTTCCGAAAAATTTTTTTGCTCGGTTAAAAATTCAGCTTCCGAAAAAAGCAATATGTTAACCGAATCATTCATTGAAGTGTTTAACAATAGTTGAAATTCGATGGCGTCGTTAGCAAAATTATCTTTCAAGTTTAATATAATTTTTGATAAATACTCCTTTGCAGCCGCAATATTTTTACTATAGAATTCAATTTTTGCCAGGCGATAGTTTGCGCCGTTCTTTTTCTCAGGTGAAATTCTGGGATTAGCCAGTACGTTTAAAAAGTACTTCTTTGCAGGCTCAAGCTCACCTTTTATAAGATGAATATTTCCCAGCTCTTCATTAGCTTCCGGTGCAAATTGCGAAAGAGGCGATTCTTCGATAATCATACCGAAATATCTCCCGGCTTCATCTAAATCATGCTGCTGATAAAGTTCAAGTCTGCCTGCTCTCAGGAATGATTCATAAGCAACGTCGGAGCGCGGATAAATTCGGACTATTTCCATATATGCATTTATAACACTTTCTACCCGTTCCGATTCATTCGGCTTGGACAAATAATATGGTTTCCAATCGGGGGCTTGTTCGGCTAATTCTTCCAGCAAAGCTGCTTCCATTGTTTTTGCATATCCCAGCTTTGAGGTTGAAACAAAAGGCGAGGCTGGATATTTCGAAACTATCTCATTAAATACAAGCGCTGCAGTTTTATATTCTTTGAGGTTGTAAATTTTTTGACCGAAATTAAAAAGCTCCGAACCCTGACTGCCTGCTTGAGCATCAATTTCTCTATATAACTGTAATGCTTTCTCATAGGCTTTATTCTCCACATACAATGCAGCAAGGAGCTTAGCATAATTGACACTTTTTTTGTCTCTTCTTCTTTCAATTACTGAAATAGTTTCCTCGAGGGCATCAGGTTTAGTTGCATAGGTGAGCATCCGTGATTCAACAAATTTTAATTGATTCGGATCGCTCATTAAAATATCGCAATATTCTTCCGCCGCCTCTCTGTATTGCATTGTAAGCGCATAAATATTGGCGAGGTCGTATGAAAATATTTGCGGTTGATCTGTAAATGCTTTTCCCTTTTTTAGAATTTCAATAGCTTTTTCGAAGGCACGTCTTTCAATAACGGCATTTGCAATTATTCTGTAGTTCATCGGTGTAACAGGCTGAAGGGAAAGAGCAGAATCCCAAATCTCAAATGCTCTTTTTTCATCTCCTTTAAGGTAGTATGAGCTGCCTAATAGTCCATAAAGATTTATATCCTGAGATGAAGTTTCGATTCTTTTTGAAATCAGATTGACAGATTCGTCATATTTTTTAAGTTGAAGATAGACCCGGTTTAATGTTTGAAATATCTGATAATTAGCCGGCTGGATTTTTATAAGGTCTTCAAGAATTGATTTAGCTTTTTCAAATTCTCCGGCTTGCTCATAATTTTGAGCCAGAAGAAATCTGTTTTGCCAATCGCTGCTAATCTGTGCGCTTGTGCAAACAGCAAGGAAGAGTATGAATATCATTGGTTTTAGCATGGGGCAAAAATAAGAATAATTAACCGCTCATCAAGGCAAATCGGAGTTGGTAGGTGGTTGGCGGTAGTGGGGATTGGCAGTAAACAAGGAGATAAATACTAAATAACAAATTCCCCAATCCAAATAAATTTCAATAACCAAATTCAAAATTGCGAATTTATTTAAAGAAGTGTCAAAAAGTAATTTTGTCATTTCGATCCCGACCGTAGGTTCTCTCAAGATCCTTTGGACTATGGAAAAGCTTTTCCTAAAGAACCTTTGGTCGGGAGAGAAATCTTTACTTATGCTTAGATTTCTTAACTTTTTGGACAAACTCTAAAATCAGATACTTACCCAAGCTTAAACAAAATCGGAATTACAATTTGAACTTTTACCGGTTTACCGTCTTTAATGCCGGGAGTAAATTTGCTTTTTTCGATTGCAGAAACTGCAGCTTCATTCAATCCGGTTCCGATTCCTTTTAATATTTCTGTTCCAACCACGTTGCCTTCTTCATCGATATACGCTTTTACGATTACCTTTCCCTCGATGCCGGCACGCTTAGCGATTTCGGGATAAACAATTTTCGATTGAATTGCATACATTCCGCCTACGGGCATAGGCATTTCATCTGCTTCGGGAAGAAAGTCGTCACTGATTATATCTAACTTTGATTTACTATCGCCTGAAAGATTAAAATACCAGCGGTACTGTGCTTTCACCTCTTCGCCATTCTTGATTCCGGGTTTAAATAACCAATTAGAAAATTCTTTAACGACCAAAGATGTTATTTTTTTGTCGGGACTTTTTATTACCTCAACTTTTTTTACTCTGCCATTCTCGTCAATCATCAAGTTAAAGTCAAATACAAAATTTTCCTTTGAAGCGGACTTTTCCATTTCTGTGTAAAGCTTTTCCGATAAGCCCTTTTCATCGCCTTGGATGAGCCAGGGAGTTGAATCCACTTTATTTAACGGTAAATATATTTCATTGTAGTTCGGAATTACTTCAATCCCGTTTTTTTCTTTACAGCCGCTAAGTATGCCGATGAGCAATAAAACAAAAAGTGATTTTTTCATTTTGAACTCCTAAAGATTAGTTTTTACAATTATTTCATTTTCCCATCCGGGATGCACTTCAACAGTCGGAAGCGAACTATTGATGAGCAGCTCTATCGTTTCGTTTTGAGTTTTCACAACATTAGTTATTGTATCTACTCTAAATTTGTATTCCTTCAATTCTATAGAGAAAAGGTATACAAGAATAAGAAGTATAATCACAACCGCAAAAGAAAACGCCGGAATCAAGTTCGCTCTGAAAAAAGAAAAAACAGAATATTTCTTTTCGGTTATCAAGGCGCTAAGAATACTTTCTTCAAGTCCGGAAGGGAATTCTTCAATTGTTGAGTTCGCTGACTTTTTCAGCTCGCTTAGCTGTTTGAAATAGTTTCGTGCCTTTTCATTCTGTGCTAACAAATTAAAAAGAAAATGTTCACGGCTTTTTTCAAGTTCGCCGTCAAAATACATTTGAATAATGTTAAAATTTTCATCCATATTAATTGTACTCCTTTTGATTAATTAACCAGGCTTGAAAGTCTGCCGATTAATTTTTGCCGAGCCTTAAATAGCCTGCTCTTTACTAGTCCCCCATCTATTTTTAACAGAGCCGAAATTTCTTTGTATGAAAAACCGCTGTACTCTTTTAGTATAAAAACCTCTTTTTGTTCGTTTGGCATGTTATTCAATTCCTGCATGATAAGATTTTTTGTTTCGTTCAATTCTACTTGAGCAGAAATATCTTCTCCCGATTGAACCTCAAGTTCATCGGTATCAGCCACATTAAATTGATCTGCTTTAATCTTTTTGCTTCTGATAAACATATAAACCTCATTTCGTACCGTAGTAAATATCCAATAACTGATACTGTTTTTATTTCTTATCGTATCCATCCGCTCAAATAATTTTAAAAATACATTCTGAACAATATCTTCGGCAGCCATTTTATCGGAAATCATTTTAACCACATAATTGTAAACCTTTACCTTATATCGGTTAAAAAGCAAAGTGAACTCAACAACATCCTTTGCTGATTTGGTCAAACGCGATTACCTGTTTTGTTTGATGTTTAGTTTATTCAATTACTTTACACATAAAATAGCATAATCCCTGTTACTTTGAAAAATGAAGATCCTCCTTAATCTGTTCGATTCTATTTTTAGCGAACTCCAGCATTACCCGATCTACAGAAGCTGAGTCCTTCACAAATTCATTATAATGTTTTAATGCGATTGATTTATCGGCATAATATTCTTCATAAGCAACTGCAAGATTTAGCTTAGCAGCATTCTTTAAAGGATTTTCTTCAAGCGCCTTATTGTAATAGTAAACAGATTTATCGTACTCTTTTTTAGATTGATATACAGTTCCAAGCTGCACATATATTTCCGCTAAGTATTCGTTATCGAATAATTCTTTTGAACGCCGCAGATATTTTATAGCCTCATCGGAATTATTATTCTCCCTATAACTAACTCCGAGATAAAATGCAGCCACGGCATCGTTTTGATCGAGTATCATGGCTTCGTTCAATGCGTGAATAGATGAATCAATATTATCCAAATAATAGTAGCTTATACCCAAATTCCTGAAAAGCATTGATGTGGTGTCTCCTAATTCAAGAGTTTTTTCATAGCACTGCGAAGACATATCGTATTCCTTAAGACGAAAATGTGCGTCTCCCTTCCCGCGCCACAAGTCCGGTAGTTCGGGATAAATTTCTAAAGCCGCATCAAAAATTCTAAGAGCAGAAATCGGACGATCCGTAAGAAAGAATAAATTTCCTAACCTTAAAATTGTTTGAATATTTTTAGGGTTGAGCTTGTTGGCAATCTGAAGATTCACTAGTGCCTCGTCGTATTCTTTTAGCACCTCATTGCATTTAGCAAGCTGTTCGTAATAATTAGAGGTTGACTTGTCAAGCGAAATTAATTTTTCGAATACATCCTTTCCATTCTTCCAATCTTTTAAAAATACATACACTTTGCTTAACTTTGACAGAGCTTCTATCTCTTCCGGATAATTAGTTAAATATATTTGATAAGCATCTCTGGCATCAATAAGCTGTCCGGAAAGAAGTAAGTTATTAGCTAACATCCAAAGAATCTCATCCTCCGATGGATTTTCGGATAGTGCTTTCCGAAGTATCTCTACAGCTTTTTCGTATCTGTTTAAGGTGTTATATTTAACAGCTAATTTTTTAATTAATTGTAAATCCGTGTAGTCGTTGATAATTTTGTTCTCAAGTTCTTCAAGAGACTCACCCGTAATAATTAACTCGTTTATATTTGTAATGCCGGTTAAATTATTTTCCTGAGAGTGAACGGGAAAAACTAAAACGATAAAAAATAGAAGAACTCTGGAAAATATTTGTTTTGACATAACGAAGGTTCCTGTCTTTTTATTTAAAGATGATTGAATCTTAAAAAAGTTGATGCCGCATGAAAAATAATTTTTTCAGAGCCAATTTAAATCACGAATTAACCTTTTGGTGAACAGGGAGAATAAAAAACAGTTAGTTAATGAAGCAAAAAACTACCTACGTACCATGTAGCGGATGCACACTCTGCTGTCAGGGCGATGCAATAAGACTAACAGAAGAAGATAATCCGGAAGATTATTTAACCGAACCTCATCCGTTTATTCCAAATGCATTGATGCTCACACATAAACCGAACGGCGATTGTATTTATTTAAATGATAATGGATGCAGCATTCACGGTCGCGCACCAGCACTATGCAGAACCGCCGATTGCCGATCTATAGCATTGAAATATAATTTCGAAACCGCTATGCAATTACATCGATTAGGAAGAATTAATATCCGCGTTTGGGATAAAGGAAAAGAGCTTGTCGAAGAGTTGAAAGCACAGCGTAGGCATAACCATGGGAAAAAGAAATAAAAGAGTCTCCTATCAACCGCTTCTGTATACTCTCATATCACATGATAAATTAAATGGACGATGATCTGCAATTTACTTTGCTTATCTTTGCAGCCAAAAAAAATTGAGGATATATGCAAATAGGAATTGTCGGTCTGCCGTACAGCGGCAAGTCTACTTTATTTCAAACAATTACAAAAACTCATCTCGATCCATCGGAGCTTGCAAGGGCTGAAGCCCACCAGGCAATAATAAAAGTACCCGACTCAAGACTTGATAAGCTGGCAGAAATTTTTCAGCCGAAGAAAAAAACTAATGCTGCTATTGAATTTGTCGACTTGATCGGATTGCAAAAGGGGGATTCAGATTCTGCAAAATTTACCGGAAACTTTTTATCGAAAGTAAAAACAAATGACGCGCTTATCCAGGTAGTTCGTCTGTTTGAAAATAATATAGCCCTTCATTCAAATGGTTCGATAGATATAATGAGAGATATCGAAACTTTTGAAACAGAGTTTATGATTTCGGATTTAGCGATTATAGAAAAGCGCATTGAAAACCTTAAAAAGCAAATCTTAAAATTTCAGGATGACCAGTTGCAGAAGGAGCTTAGCGTTCTCGAAAAATGCTTTAACAATCTTAATGAAGATAAACCGCTTCGTTATGTTGGTTTAGCTAAAGAAGAATTGCGTTTATTGAAATCGTATCAACTGCTTACAATTAAACCGATGTTAATTGCAATGAACATGCATGAATCCCAAATGAATAATGTTGAGCATTTCATGGAGATGCTTATGAAAAAGAAAATAGGTCACAACACAAAAGCAATTGCATTCTACGGCAAAATTGAAATGG
>CAZTDB010000002.1:0-25574 GCA_964612385.1 uncultured Ignavibacteriaceae bacterium | reverse complement strand
GTTTAGAGGCGCTTTCGTCTCTTGAGAATCTTAATATCGTAAACCGGCAAAGAGGCGGCAGAGAACATTTCTTTTTCTTAAACCGCGAGCATTATATAGTTAAAAAAATCATTATCCCGAATCTTAATTCGGAAAAGAAATTCGCAGAAACTATTTATTCTGATATTGAAAAAGAATTAGGTGGGCACACATCAAGCTTAATTGTATTCGGCAGTACTGCGAGAAATGAAGAAAAAATTGAAAGCGACCTTGATCTCTGCATAGTTTTTAATGGTGCCGGAATGAAAAGTAAAATTGAAAATGTTTTAACTGAAGTTAATTTGTCTCTCTTTAAAAAATACGGTGTTTCATTATCGCCATTTTTTATTTCGGAAACAGAATTCAAAAAAAGAGCCCGAACTAAAAAGCCTCCCATCTCCGATATTATAAGTGATGGAATAGTAATATCCGGTAAAACCATCAGGAAACTTCTGAATGAGCAGAAAAACAATAAGAACTAAAGTTGACAATGCCAAATGGATGGATTATAAAAAAGTGGCTGAAAGCTTTTTCGGTGGCACAGAGGTCGCCCATGAATATAAATATTGGAATGCAGCGGGAGTATTGATTGTTCATTCTGCTATTGCTTATGCCGTTGCAATAAGTATTAAATTCAGAGGAGAAAAAAGTCAGGGAGAAGATCATTATCAAACAGTAATACCATTATAGGAAATTCTCGCTGCAAACGATGAGAATAAGAAAGCATATAATCAACTTGAAAAAATTATCGCATATAAAACCTCCGTTTCATATAGCGGGGATGTTTACAACAAGAAAGACATTGATAATCTTTGGAAGAATTTTGAGAGGTTCAAAAGATGGGGTGAATCTTTATTAAAGGATTAGTATGTATCAATTATTTTTCTGAATAGATGAATGAACAAGAAACAAAGAAGGATAATAAACATGAGACAATATGCAGATTGCTCGTTTTGCGGCGGCGAAGTTAAAGAAAAGTTAATTGAATTAGACTACTGCTATAAAGGGAAATTATATGTTTTTAGGAGTGTGCCTGTTGGAGTCTGTCAGCAATGCGGAGAAAAATATTTAAAAGCAGAAAATGCTAAATCCATTGAGAAAGATATTAAGCACAAACAGCAATGGGATGAGATTATGGAGGTGCCTGTAAAAGTATTCCGTCATGTTACTGCGTAATAAAAAGCTTACAGAACTAAGCTAAGCAGCACACAAAAAACAGCAAAATATTTATGCTTTTGCATCCCTTTGGGAGAAGACAATCCACAGCAAATGGACGCCATCCTTCGGAAAGAACTAAGCGCCATATTTACCTGCCAAACAGGCAGGCGTTTAGGCAAACTCCGTCTCGATATAAAGAAACACCTTGCAGAAGAGATGTCCGAAGGATCCTTTGGAAAGGAGATAGATGGGTTGGTTAAGAAGGTGGTGAGGCGGGAGGAACTCATCCTCCGGCTACGACACAAACTTCTGATAATAGCCTGGAGTCTACGCCGTGACTAGCAATCCTTCTCTTATCTAAAGGATCCATAGGACCAAGCGAAGGACTTGTTTGAGGCAATGTCTTCACGCTTAATATGTTGACAGAACATTTTTTTGGTAGGTTAACAATTACTATAAAGTGAGGGTGACCAAAAAATAGATTATCTTAGTGAGATTCTTTGTGTATTTGTGCCTTTCCATAGGATTCTTCGAACGTGGCAAATCGATACGATTCTGTGGATAGAAATCTTGATTATCAAGTGTTTTCAAACTTTAGCCACTTCTGAGGGAATGCCTTTGGCAAAAGACTCGAAGGCACAAAACGTCACAAAGAACTTTTCGGAACGATCCTTTGGATTGGACAGCCTCATTAAGAGTGAGTTCAATTTATTTTAAATTAGATATGGTAGTATTGAACATATCCTGAATCTCCATGAGATTAGCGATACTTTAACTTCAGCCGTATTCCTTACTTTTGCAATCCCTCTATTTTCAATTAAATTAATTCTTGCTAAGTTGCACCGTAAACGAGAAATAACTTAGAATTGTGTAAATGAAAAGCAACAAAACTTTTCTTATAAAAGAGTATTTATCCAAAGTTAAAGCAGCTAATAAAGAGTTTACTAAGAAAGAAGCATTCAAAGATTTATTAAACCGGCTGTATATTCAAGATGAAGAAATTCTTCGTCTTGTTAATAAAATTACACTTGGGGCTGAAACGACCGTTCTAAATATTCCCCGAAAAGATAAAATTCATAAAGGTAGTGCGGATACACTTTATAATCATATCATCATTGAATTTGAAAATAACCTTAACCTTACATTAGAGCACGCCAAAGAACAGCTTGCCGGATATCTGTTAGGACAATTGCGGTCCGGCGAGAGTTATAATTTTACTCTGATTGCATCAGATTTTATTACATGGAAAGTTTTTGCCCCCGATGTTTCCTCGCTTGATAGAATAGAAGAATTACAGGAACACGAACTGATTCTTAACGAAGTTAAAAGCGCTTCGTTTGTACTAAATGAAAGAAATACAGAGGAATTTTATTACTGGATTGACCGCTTTCTTTTCAAGGAAGAAAAGCAACGTGCAACGCTTAAAAGAATTGAAGAAGCCTTTGGATATCAAAGCAATATTTTCATTGAGTCATTCCGTGAATTGAATAATTGGTTCAGAGAAGCTAAGAAATACGGCGAAGTGCAGGTTTCTTACGAGCAGTGGAGTAAATTCTTAAGCATTGCTTACGGCGGATTTGATGCGCGTGATAACATCTTTCTTATTCACACTTACCTTAGCGTAATCTCCAAAATGCTCGCTTACTGTGTAGTATCCAACGATGATTTTATCGACGATTCCGAACTTAAGGGAATTCTCGACGGCACAATATTTCACAGGTATAACATCCGCAATTTTGTTGATAACGATTTCTTCCATTGGATTAATACTGAGCGGAGTTTCAACAACCTGAAAAAAGTTTTCCGGCTTATTGCACAGGAAATTTCCAACTTTGAATTTGATAATGTTGACGAAGATATTCTTAAAGGTGTTTACCAGGAGCTGATTGATATTGATACAAGACATTCTCTCGGCGAGTATTACACCCCCGACTGGCTTTGCGAAAGAATTGTTAAAGAGTTTCAGTTTAGCAAAACAAACAAGATACTCGATCCTGCCTGCGGAAGCGGGTCTTTCTTAAGAGCGGCTATTCACAGGATTAAAGAGCTTAATCCCGATGTAACCGTTGAAGAATTAAATGAGCAGGTTTACGGAATAGATATTCACCCGCTTAGTGTGCAGATAGCAAAAACAACTTTGCTTCTTGCACTCGGTAAGGAAATTATTAACGCAAAGAAACCTGTTTACCTTAACATATTACTTGCAAACACGCTTCTTGCACCTGAAGGTGTGCAGAATCTTTTCGGCAATGAATTTCTTCTGAACATTGATAAAGAGAAGTATCACTTAACCACGCAGATACTTGAAGATGTAAAGCTGTTCGATGAAGCGCTCGGAATCTGCGATGACCTTGCAGAACAAACAATGGGAAAGAAAAAAGAATCGGAAGAAGTCTTTGAAAATATTTTCAGGAAGCATTTTGCAAAGAACGGAAATAAATCGGGGGCAAATAAGCAGGTAATTGAAAGTTTTTATAAAATTTATACAGGATTAAAAGTTGTTAAAGAAAAAGGAAGAGACAGCATCTGGAAGTTTATTGTGCAGAACCTCTACAAACCTTATTTCCTTGCTGGTAAGTTTGATTATGTTATAGGCAACCCGCCCTGGTTTACTTACAGCTCGATAAGGAATGAAGATTACCAGAATATACTTAATGCACTTGCTGATAAGTATGAGGTGAAGCCGGTTAAGGTTGCAAACTTTCCTCATCTTGAAATTGCAGCAATATTTATGGTTTACTGCAGCAGCTACTTTTTAAGCAAGCATGGACAGATTGCTTTTGTTCTGCCGAGAAGCTTCTTTAGTGCCGACCACCACGATAACACAAGAAGCGGAAAAGCTGTCGGGTTTAAGCTTAAACAGATATGGGATTTGAAAGATGTTTCTCCTCTGTTCAGAATTCCAAGCTGTGTTTTCTTTGCTGAAAAGTATGAAAAGAAAAAAGTTCCTTTCTCTGGTTTACACGGAAATATATTTAGCGGGAAGCTGACTGAGCATAACTGCAATCTTTTAACTGCAAAAGAAAATATTACTGAAGAAGCCGTTAAATGGTATTATGTAAAACAGGGAAAAGCTTCTGCAATATCAAGTAAAAAAACGAAATCCAACGAAACAGAAAATCCTTATAAGAAACATTTTAAGCAGGGTGCTACAATCGTTCCCCGGTGTTTTTATTTTATTGAATTAACGCAAGATGTTCCGCAGGATTTTGAGGATAGAATAATAAATATTAAAACTTCCGAGGCAATAAAGAACGATGCAAAGAAACCCTGGAAAGGATTGGAGTTTACAGGAAGAATTGAAAGTAAATTTATTTTCAGGACGGCACTGGCAAAAAGTATTTTACCTTTTGCTTTGTATAAACCTGATTTGGTTGTCCTGCCGATTTTAATTGAAAAAAATAATGAGGGTAATAAAAAAATCAAGCTACTGGCAGCAAATGAACTAATGCAGGAAGGATATTTGCATTCATCTAAATGGTTTAAGAATGCTGAAAACATTTGGGAGATAAATAAAACTGAAAAATCAAAAAATATGACTGCAAATGGCAGAATAGATTTTCAGAGAGGATTAACCGAACAAAATCTGGATGCACTTTATATGGTTTTGTATAATTCGTCAGCAAAAGATGCGAATGCAACTGTTGTTAATAGGAACAGTATAGACTTAAATTTTTTAGCAGAAAGTGTAACATATATTTTCTATACAAATGATATAAAAGTTGCTTTTTATTTAACATCAATATTGAACTCTTCAATTCCAAATAAGTTAATAAAAGATTTTCAGGCAAGAGGACACTTTGGTGCAAGACACGTTCACAAAAAGATACTCGACATTTACTTCCCCCGCTTTGATGAAACAAATGAAGTGCATTTAAAGCTAGCAGAGTTAAGCGAGAGAGCACATAAAAAAGCAGTAAAATTTTTGGAAGACAATCCACCTCAAAAAGAACTAACTGCCACACGTCTTGGCAAACTCCGTCTTGATATAAAAAAATACCTTGCAGCGGAGATGAAGGAAATTGATAGGTTGGTGAAGAGGGTGGTGGGGTGAGGATTATTATTAAGGAAGAATTATGATTTTTGAAAGAGAATATTTTAACAATTATAGAGCAAGTGACTCATTTATTAATGAATCTCTACGAGAAATCCAAAAATTTAGCACCGACTCTCAAAGACCCTACGAACCAACGGTGTTCATATCGCATAAACATGAAGACTTAAATGATCTCAGAGGTGTAATTGGGTTACTCCAAAGGTTTGGAGTAAAAATTTATATTGATAGTATGGATAATAAAATGCCAGAACAGACATCTGGAGAAACAGCAAAAAGGATAAAAGAAGTTATTCGGTTTTGTGATAAATTTATTTTATTAGCCACTAATAAAGCCATTGAATCATTTTGGTGTAATTGGGAGTTAGGCTTAGGAGATACAACTACTTATATCAGTAGAATAGCTATATTACCTGTGAAAGAAAAAGGAACGCCCAACTCTGACTATAAAGGAAACGAATATCTTCGTATTTATCCTCAGATTGATTATGAGGACGGAAAAAGTCAATATAGGGTTTCGAATAAATTGATACCACAAGGTTATTATGTTTGTGAACCAACAAATAAAGAAGGTATAAGATATATTACCCCATTAAAAGATTGGTTAAATAAGAATTATTGATCAAAGATAAATGAGATATAAATATCAATTAATATTGCTAGGATATAAGAATCTTCGTATCAATAAAATAATGAAGACGTTTTATAAACGGCTTCGTGAGCTTGGATTTGATAAGAGCAATGTCATAATTCTAAATAAGAAAAATTTTTATAAAGAATATAGAGCCAATGTACCATCATATTGTCTTTATTTTGGTAATGCTAAAAATAGGTTCACTAATTTAGATATCATTAGGAAATTAATTACCGATGCTGTTTTAATCCTGCCAGTAGTAGATAATCTAAAGAGTTTTAGCTCTTATGTTCCAAAAGAGTTAGAAGGCATTAATAGTTTTGGTTTATCATCAAATTTAGAAATAGAACCACTTGTAAGTTGTATACTAGAGGGTTTGAGTTTATTAAGATTATCAAGGAGAATATTTATAAGCTATAGGAGGGTTGAATCTAGTGCAGTTGCGATTCAACTTTACGAACAACTTGAAAAAGCTGGATTTGATGTATTTTTAGATACACATAGCGTTAGGTATGGAGATCCCTTTCAAGATGAATTATGGCATAGACTTGCTGATACTGATACAGTAGTACTGTTAAATACACCTGGATTTCTAAATAGTGAGTGGACGCCCAAAGAACTTGCCAGAGCTAATTCGATGTCTATAGGTATATTGCACATTATCTGGCCAAACCATAAGCCAGAAGACATAGCAGAATTAAGTCTTCCTTTTAAATTGAAAGCAACTGATTTTGCAAATCGAAATTACAATAGTTCCAAAAGTAGTCTTAGGGAAAAGACTATAAAAAGAATTGTAAGCAGTGTGGAATCGTGGAGAGCTAGAAGCCTTGCTGCTAGACGTAATAACATTACTACTGAATTTATTAAAGCTTCTAATAAAATGAGAATTCATCCACGCTTACATCCGGAAAAATTTATTACTCTGCAGAACAAGCAAAAAAAGAGAGTTTTAATTATTCCCACAATAGGAGTTCCACAAGCATTCACGTATAACCAATCGGAGGAGATAATAAATCGTATAAAATCAAAAAATATTTCTGAAACATATTTATTATTTGACCACAGGAATATCAGAGAAAAATGGCTTAAACATTTAGCTTGGTTAGAGCAATATCTTCCTGTACGGACTATAAAAATTATTGAGATAGAGCATTGGTTAAAAAAAATTTAAATAAAGTATTCCTTGCTGCAAGCATTCCATTACCAGATAGGGATCGAAAATTTTATGATACTGCTGATATTATTGCAATAAGAGATTCGGTAAGGGCATTAGCGACTGTAGTTATCCCAAATGCAAAATTGATTTGGGGCGGACATCCAGCAATTACACCTTTAATCAGATTTGTTTTAAGTGCTATGAAAATTGATTTGAAGGAACATGTTACACTTTATCAATCAAAGTTCTTTGAAAAGTCATTTCCAAAGGATAATTTCTTTTTTGAGGATATAAAACTTATTCCAGCAAACATAAATCGTGAAAAAAGTATGGTTGATTTGAGAAATGTTATGATTAAAGATAATGACTTTAAAGTTGGAATTTTTATTGGGGGCATGGAGGGGGTTATTGAAGAATTTAAACTATTTCAGGAATCACATCCAAATGCTTTACTGCTACCATTTGCAAGTACTGGCGCAGCTGCCAAACTGATATATGATAATATGAAAACTAAACTTGATGTCAGGCTTAAAAATGACTATGCCTATATGTCATTGTTAAAAGATTTATTGAGAGATTACATTTAACTATTAAAGGGAGAAAATCAAAAATGGGCAAGAAAATTTTTGTTACTTATAAATACTCAGATTCTCAAGTCCAAGGTTTAGATGGCAATTACTTTTCTACCGCTAGAGATTATGTTGACAAACTTCAAGATTTGCTAGATGATGAAGATTACATTTATAAGGGTGAAAATGATAATGAGAGCTTGGAAGATTTTAAGGACGAAACGATAGAGACAAAATTAAAAAATAAAATTTTTGACAGTACTGTTACTATTGTTTTAATATCAAAAGGAATGAAAGATTATACTCTCGCTGAAACTGATCAATGGATACCATGGGAAATATCTTATTCTCTGAAAGAAATGTCTAGGGCGGGAAGAACTAGTAAAACCAACGCAATTCTAGCTGTTGTGTTACCAGATGAAAATGGTAGCTACGAATACTTTCTTACTTATAATCCAAATTGCAATAGCACTACTTACCACACAGACCGTCTCTTCAAAATATTGAGAGACAATATGTTTAATATCAAAAATCCTGATACAAGGCAGTGTGAAGGAAGTACTATTTACAATGGTTATTTTTCTTATATATTTTGTGTAAGGTGGAGGGACTTTAATGAGGATATTGATAAATACATTGATATAGCGTTTCATATTAAAGAGAACAGTGAAGACTACAATATTTCAAAAACTATAGATTGATTGGATAATAATTATGGCGAGATTTGTCTTCTTTAGTTTTGCATATGAAGATGTTAAGAACTTCAAAGTAAATGTAGTTCGTAATAGTTGGTTAATGAGACATAGTAATGAGACTTTTGTTGATGGTTCAATCTGGGAAAAACTTAAAACACAAGAAGATCATGCTATAAAGCAACTTATTGAAAGTGGACTGAAGAAAACTTCAATTACAACTGTTTTAATCGGTGAAAGTACGGCTAATAGAAAGTGCATTAATTATGAGATAATTAAAAGTTTTGAACGTGGTAATGGAATTTTAGGAATACACATCAATAGAATTAAAGGTAAAATAGGTATAACTCCAAGGGGCATAAATCCACTTGATAAGCTTGGGTTCGAAATTTCAGAGGATGGAGAAAGAATTCATTTCTACGAATTATTAAACCGGAAATGGACTATTTATAAAGAACTACCCACGATCAATAATAAAAAATCGAACACACTCTATTTTGCTGACTGGTTAATATTTAATGACTTTGGAAAATTTTTTCGATTCTCAGAAAAATTTGATACATATTGTTGGATAATGGATGATGGCAATTCGAATTTTTCTAATTGGATTGAAGAGGTTGCTAATGAAGCAGGTAGATAAGGAGAGATTTAGAGAGAGTTCAATTAATTCAAAATCATATGTAATCCCTATAAAAATATTTTTTTTACAAACATTAATTTCCAAAAGGTAATTTTTTATGAGCAGAAAAAAATTTATTGAATCCCATGGAGCTACATGTAAAAATTGGTTATGGAGTTGGTCATTTGTTAATCATAAAAAAAAATGTGTAATCTTTGGTTATTGGGATTGGAATGAAGATCCTGAATATATTATGATTCTAAAAGAATCTTGGGCTTACCATAATCACAAAAAAAACAAAGCTTATGATGAAGCACTAGAAAATATAAATTTGGTGACCAATAAAGGATATTCTCTTAAAATTTTTCCAATGATAGAAAAAAAAGGATTACCAAAAGATTCGCCAGCAGTTATAGACTATATTATAAAAGAATTGTATGATCGCTCACTTGAAAAAATTAATGATGAATGGTATGCTGTTAACAAGCAGACAGTATATTTGTCGCCTGAAGAGATCGAAAGTTCAGATTCATTTCCAGAAGGTGCACAACATAAAGTAACTGTAAACTTATATGAACGTAATACAGAAGATCGGGAGAAATGCATTGCTTATTATAAAGCAATTTGTTCTGTTTGTTCTTTTGATTTCGAAAAAACTTATGGTGAATTGGGTAAGGGCTTTATTCATATACACCACCTGACACCTATTGGTAAAATAAAAAAGACATACCACGTTGATCCAATAAAAGATTTAATTCCAGTTTGTCCAAATTGCCATGCAATGATTCATAAAAAGTCAGGTGAACCATATACTATTAAAGAGATGAAAAAAATATTAAATAAACAAAAATCAAAAAAGTTATAAAACGCAGGTGCATTTTAGAAGCAATATCCGTCAATATTTGATTTTCTAATGGAGACTATTATGAATTCAGATGTTAAATATTATTTAGACTATTTGGATAAAGAAATGACAATCATGGGAATATTATCTGCATTTTGTGTTGCTGTACCTTCAATAGTAATTGAAAGAATAATTTCCATTGATAAAAATTCTGTTGCATTCAATGTAGCAAGTAATTTAACTGATAAGGGAATTTGGTTTTTAATATTGGCATCTGTTGCATTATTTATCGCTTCAGCTTTATTTTATAAACAGAGGTCAAAGCTTGCGTGGTATTATGGTCAAATTTCTCTGGAAGTTATACAAAAGGATTTTACAGAATGCAGATTAGAAGAATGGTTGAAAGATGCTGATTGTTGGAAATCCTGGATACCTTATATTATAGCATTCTGGCTTTCTGTATTTGCGACTATCGAATATATTTTAACAATCCTCAGCTCAATTGAATTTCTTGTAAATCATAATAATTTTGTATTTTTTATAATTGTACCTATAATAATTAGTTTATTTATTTATTACTGGGTAATTCGCAATGCAAATAAATATAAATACGATAAAAAGTTTCCATACTTTAAATGGTAATAAAGTTATATGAAAAATAAACTTCCCCATGATAAAGTATTTACACGTCTAGCTCCTTCCAAAATTCATGGAGTTGGTGTATTTGCAATTAAAAATATTAAAAAAGGAACATATATATTTTATGGTGATGATGAAGATTTAGTTTGGATTAAAAAAAGCAGGTTAAATCATTTACCAAAAGAAATCAAAAAATTGTATAAAGACTTTTGTGTTAAAAAAGGTAGTTCGTACGGATGCCCTAAAAATTTTAATCAATTAACTGTTGCCTGGTATCTTAATTATTCACAGGAGCCAAACGTTGCTGCGGATAAAAATTTATTATTTTTTGCGATTAGAGATATAAAAAAGGGTGAAGAACTTACAACCGATTATAGTACATATTCTGATATGAACCGTAATAGATTTGAAGAATAAAATATTTCCTATCTACAACCAACCAAATTACACTATTTAATTATATAACTTTTCAAGACTGTCAAGACTACTCCCTGCCAAATGCTTTCCCTTCATTTAAGTATTAACTTTTATTAACAGGATTACTAAACCTTAATCTGTTTCCGTCAGGGTCCATAAGAGACATCCTTCGACAAGCTCAGGATGACATTTCCTTCAACCCTCCTTCATTTCATTACAGAGGGCAGGCAACATCCCCAAGGGGCAGGCAGGATGACATTACAGGTGTATTCCATTCAGAATCAGGCACTTCCTGACAGGGTTTAGACTCGCACACCAAGTAACGATATGGTTTTCCATAAGTATTAACCTTAGTAACGAAATCCTGTAACCAAGACCACTGACCTTATTACCTTATTCATTCTAAAAAAATATTCACTTTTTAATAAGGTAATAAGGTTTTTATCCCGGGGTTGTGTGCTGTGTTACTAAGGTTATTTTCAAATGTATTTAATCAACTCTTTTTATTCGCCGAAATATTTATTAAAATTATAGCAATGAAAATCCAATTCTAAAACAGGAGCAATAAATGAACACAAGAGTATCGGAACTAACTATTGACGAGTTAAAAGAATTAATTTCAAAATCTGTTCAGGAAGCAATTGAAGATTATCTCGAAGATTTAAAAGCACTATCAAGCAAGGATTATATTAATTCCATTCGTGAAGCACGGGAAGATTACAAAGCAGGGGATTTCAAAGACATTGATGAAGTACTTTAATGTACAAAATCATTCTTGTAAAAAGAGCTATAAAGGATATTGATAAATTAAATGAAGATGTTAAGGTAACAATTAAAAAAAAGTAAAAAACTTTAATTAATGATCCTGTTGGTAATAGCAGAAAATTATCTAATCCACTCATTGGTTCATATAGATTCAGAATAGGGGATTACAGGGTTATCTTTGACATTGATAAAGACAAAGTAATTATACTTCGAATCGGACATAGAAAAGATATTTATAAATAACAAGCATAAAACTTCACCCCAGGTTATTATATTCCCAAGGCTTTCAGGAACTCCTCCAAATGCGGACAAGAACTTCCTAACATATTCTCGCTCCTTCATTTTAGCATTAACTTTTATTTACAGTATTACTAAACCTTAACCTGTTTCCTTAAGGGTCCATAAGGAACATTTCCCGTGTATTACATTCAGAGCCTGCCACTTCCAGACTAATACTTCGACTTTCATTCCGTGTAAAAAAGTATTTTTATGTTTTTTAAGATACAAATTCCATTTTCATAGCAGCCCGCAAATGAATAAATTTAAATTGTAAAAAAAAATCAAACGTTATGGATATATTAACCAAAAAGTCAAAAGAACTTAAAGATTTTTGCAAAGCAAATAAGATTAGAAAACTTTCTTTGTTCGGGTCTTATTTAAAAAATTCTTATAGTGTAGGAAGTGATATTGATTTGCTGGTAGAGTTTGAGAAAAATACCGGCTACGGTTTACTTGATGTGGCAAGACTGGAACGTGAACTTTCTGAAATAATCGGTGTAAAAGTTGATCTTCGCACACCCGAAGAACTAAGCAGATATTTCAGAGATACTATTGTAAAAGAAGCAAAAGTTAAATATGAAGCCTGAAGACAGAATCAGGATTCAGCATATGATTGATGCAGCAGAGGAAGCATTATCATTTACTGATGAAATTTCTGAAAAAGATTTTTCTCAAAACAGGATGCTCATTCTTTCTGTAATTAAGGAAATTGAAATAATTGGAGAAGCCGCTTCAAAAATATCCGAAGAAATAAAACTAAAATATCCTGAAGTACCGTGGAAAGATATTATTGGAATGAGGAACAGATTAATCCATGGATACTTTGAAGTTAACATTGAGCTTGTATGGAATACCGTTAATAATAACCTGCCGCAACTCTTATCATTACTTCAAAAGATATAAACACGAAAACAAATCTAAAAAGTAGGCTGCAGGTAATATCCACATAAAAATATTTTTTATTTCGCTTGGCAGTCAGGAACTTCTCTCGCTCAGTACTCTAAGCTTTAAACTGCTATCAACCTATAATTAAAAAGACTACTCCAAAGGATCGTTTCGGCAATCCCAAAGCTGCACAAAGGGTAAAGAATTTAAAGGCTCATCTCCATAACAAACCCAACTCTTTCCTGAGCCGTTACCAATAAAAATGTATCTTATTTTTTTTCGCTGACGAGGCTCGCAATAAATTTAGCAAAATCACTAATGTTTTGTTCAACACTCGCCTTTTCTAAAGCATTCATATAATCATTTCGTCTTTCTAAAGTTATAATGGTCCAGGGGAAACCTCCTGATGCCAGCATTACATTCATCAGAAATCTGCCTATTCTTCCGTTACCATCCATATAGGGATGAATGTAAACGAAAATAAAATGTCCAAGCACTGCCCGGACAGCCGGCTCTTTTTCGTCCTTTAGCATATCAAATAAAACCGGCATTGCATCCCGGACACCATCACAGTTCATAGGAATATGATTTGAGTTAGAAACGTAAACCTGTGAATTCCTGTAGCCGGCAAGATCAGAGGTACGTAATAAGCCTGCTGTTACAGATGGGCTAAACATTTCTCTGTACCAATCGCTGTGATCATCGTCTGCTACTTTCCCGGGATTTTCATCTTCAAATATTTTTGCTATACTTTTTTTTACAGCTTCAAAAGCAAGAAAATAGCCGCGGGCAGCAAGAGCATTTTTCTGCTCATTATCTTTTTCATTTCTGTCCGGGTTCCAGTTACCGCCCATTACACGTTCTATCAGTTCTGATGTGACCCTGTAACCTTCGATAGATAATGAATGGTATGCATCAGTTTTATAATTATCATCAACAAGTTTGAAATAAGAGGTTTTATCTGTGGGAATACCAGGTGGTTTGGGAAAATATTTTAGTATAGGTTCACGCATCTGCTGCCACATCAATTTTATTCTGTTTACGTACGGAGAAGTGGAGCGGTCTGTAAAAGTATATTGAAGCTTTTTTTCAAACGGATCATTTTCACGTATATCATAACCGGCTGCTTTCATAGTTTTAATAATTTCATCAGCAATGCGGTCTCTTCCGATATTTCTGAATGCACCTGCCAGCCTCCCTGCAATAACGGAATTACCTCCATCAAGAAGCGGTACCAGTATTTCTGAAGCATCTTTTACACCGGTTAGTGCTGTCCGGGCATCTATTGGATTTTGTGAAAAGAAATTCGGCGTACAGGCCAACAAGGCAGAGGTTAAAGAGAAAATACGTATGCCATTCTTTTCAATAATATCTGTTTCTGCAGGCATAGTTAATACTGCATCTACAAGTGATGTATCAAATAAAAGGTTGGTAACATTATTACTTGCTTTGGAGGAACGAATCAACAACTGCTTTGGTATCGTCCAGTTTTCGCAATGCAATGATATTGATTGGTCGGGCGAAACGCACCAGTCCTTATCGAAACGATCATTCAGGTAAACAGAACAAAATTTCCAAAAAGCCGAATACCAGGCTGTACTTTCACCCTTTCTTTCCTGCGGATTGTTTGAAATGTACCACCCTTTCATGACTTCTTTGATGAAACCATTTTTCAACAGTCGTTCTCTATGGGTTCTTGAAAGTGCATCAGATTTTATTATTGCTACTCCATTCTTATCCTGGAATTGCTTTAACACTTCAAGGGACTGAGCTAATTTTTGGTGTGGTGCTGCCATTATATTTTAGTTTATTGTGTTGCTTAATTTATAGTTTATAATGAAGTATGGTTTTTAGTTTATTATGTTAATTTATTCTATTTTCTTATTAAAAACAAACCGACGAAAAAGAGGAAGGGATAGATAAGTTATTGTATTATAGGAAATTAAAAATATGTGATTTAATGGAAAGCCAATCACGGTATTTAATTATTTTGACAAAATTCAATCCACACAAAAATATTTTTCATTTCGCTTGTCTGTCAAGAACTTCACTCCCTCAATACTCCAAGCTTTAAACTTCCATCAACACTGCCAGCAATACCTCTACCTGCGTTGGATAAATTCGGTAAGTAAACCGGTAGGCAGGGTTCTTTGATCAAAACTAATTACTATTATTAAGCCAATATTTTACAGGATAAAAATATTATTGCTGGGAAAATGTGCAGTAAGTACAACCTAATCCACAACAACAAAATTTACACTCCATGCGGATACAAAAAATTTTATTAATTTAAAGTGAGTCAATAAAGGAATTAATCTATGGCAAAAAACAAAACAACTGTAACGGAAAAAGATGTTCTGCAATTTATTAACGAATTTGCAGACACAAAGCAGAAGCGAAATGACAGTTATGACATAATAAAACTGATGCAATCAATCTCAGGTCACAAACCCAGAATGTGGGGTCCGAGTATTATCGGTTTTGGAAGATATCATTATAAATACGACAGTGGTCATGAGGGTGATGCGCCAATGATCGGCTTCTCTCCGCGTAAGGCAGCGATTTCACTCTATGTGTTTACCGGACTCGACAAGCACAAACATCTGCTGGATGGTCTCGGAAATTTCAAGATGGGCAAGGCTTGTATTTACATCAAAAAACTTTCGGACATAGACCAGGGAAAATTGAAAATGTTAATGAAGGAAACTATAACCTGGCTTCAGGCAAAGTACCCGGAAAATTAATCAGGTCCACTCCGCATAAAAATTTTTTTTATAATGAACATCATAATTGATGTTCCTACATAAATGAAATACAAGAAAAATAAACAATACCGTTTGCCTTGGTTTTGATTATTCGGTTGTTTACTTGCTACTAAGGTTTTGTTTTCAGTTAAACATTTATTTACTATCTTTAAACAAAAAAACTCTGATTAAAATGAAAAAACCGCTTATTACACTGCCTGCACATTTCGATGGCAAATCAATAATACTTGATGCACCATTTGAGCTTCATCCAAAAGATAAATTACTTGTTACTGTTCTTTCCGAAGGATCGTTCCGAAAATCTGAATCAGATTCAGACGAAAGAAAGGAGTGGGCTGATTCATCTTTATCTCAGTTAAACAAAGCATATTCTGAAGATGAACCAGAATACTCTGTTTCAATGATTAAAGAACCCAACCCGGATTATAAAAAATGAAAGAGGGGGATGTAGTACTTGCTGCCCTTCCTCAGGCAGATGGAAAATCAAAATTAAGACCAGTATTACTTCTTCGGCAGCTTCCTTCACCCTATAATGATTTTCTGGTTTGTGGTATAAGCACCCAAATCCATCAACTAATTAAAAACTTCGATGAACTGATTTCAGAGAAAGATAATGATTTTAAAGATAGTGGAATAATTAAAGATTCAATTATTCGATTAAGCTTTCTGGCGGTTGCTCCAATTAATTTGGTTGCTGGAAAGATTGGCAGAATTTCGGAATTTCGTCATAAGAAATTATTAAAAAGATTGAGTGATTATCTGATTAAGGATATATAAACAATTTTTTCTTCCTAATATTCTTCCAGCAACTTCTTTCACTAGTCTGAGAAACTTCAATCCACACAAAAATATGTTTTTATTCGCCAGGCCGTCAGGAACTTCTCTCCCTCTATACTCTAAGCTTTAAACTGCCAACAACCCTGCTTGCATACCAAAGGTATGTAAACCATCCTTCATTGGTCTCCGTTCGTGAGGTAAAGAGATAAACCGGCAGACAGGCTCATAACTAAAAAGACTACTCCAAAGAATCGTTCCGACAATTCCAATGCTGCCTCCGGGTAAAGGTTTTAAAAGAACTCTTCCTCCGGCTACGACACAAACTTCTGATGATAACCTGGAGTCTACGCCGTGACTTGCAATTTTTCCCTTATCCAAAGGATCCATAGGACCAAGCGAAGGACTTGTCCAAAGGATCCTTCGGATTGGTATTTATGACTTTGTATTTTACATTTTGACAATAGCAATAAATGAAAAGTTTTAAAATGATAATAAGGTCTCTCCCTTCCCAAGGGAGAGATTGAGAGAGAGTTCAAAACCTTAGTAACTGACCATACCCAACCAAACAGCTAACCTTATTACCTTATTTAGTTTCATAAAAGCTTGCTTGCCTGGTAATGATGTAATCCACTGGATCCTACGGATAAGGTTGGGTATTCTGTTGTTTACTCGGTTACTAAGGTTTTCTAGCCGTATTGCTATAATTTAACCCACACAAAAATATTCTTTATTTCGCTTGGCTATCAGGAACTTCACTCTCTCAATACTCTAAGCTTTAAGCTGCCATCAATACCATAACTAAAAAGACTACTCCAAAGGATCGTTCTGACAATCCCAATGTAGCCCACAGGTAAAGGTTATAATATAACTCATCCCAACCTCGTCAGAGTCCGCTAGACTCTGCCGGAGTCTAACGACCTTCTCTTACCAAGAGAAGGGTTTATAGGTAATTGTATCTTCACATTTTACATCTTGACAATAGCAATAAATGAAAAGTTTTAAAATGATAATAAAGTCTCTCCCTTCCCAAGGGAGAGATTGAGAGAGAGTTCGATTGGTGCTTTGAGAAAATCCAATCCACATAAAAATATTTTTTATTACAGAGGTTAACGATATCCTCCTTCCAAATGAGCTATTCAGACAACTCTTCCTTTTGCAAAGACATGATTTAATTAAAAAGTGCTGCTCCTTTGATAAGTCTTGCTTTGATCAAGCCGTAGAAAGAGAATTTACCTGAGTATTTCCATCCGAGGTGAAGACCACACCGGCTGCAAAAAGCATAGCACCAGGAATGCCCTTTAAACCATGAAAATTCCAGAGTGGGCTTACCTTCTTCACGGCAGCCGTCTGCTGCTCGAAATGTTATAATATCGAAAATATATCCGTCGGGATTACTGAATCGAAATTCACTTTGATTTTCGAATAAAAACCTCTCTTTATCTTCAGTAATTTTTTTACTGCACATTAAACATAACCAGTCATCCGGTTTAAGTTCCTGCTTCAGTTTAACTTCAGGCTCGGCTTCGGCTGTAGTCACATTCTGCTGATTTTGTGTTCCATTTAATTCCATTTTTCAACCCCGGTCTAATTCATTTCTTCAATAAAATATTAAAAATCCTATAAATATTCCAACCTTTTTCAGCATAGGAAAGCTATGAATCGGAAGGGATTAAAAAAGTGAAGTAATAAAACATGCCTCCCAAACGCTTAACCTTATTAATATCATAAAAATTTTTATTGTTTGATCTATAAAGTAATTCAAGGAATCTATAGATATGTCCGGGTATTTTGTTGTTTACTTTGTTACTAAGGTTTGTTTTTGCTATGAGAAAATTCAATCTACATAAAAATATTTTTTATTGCTACCTGGGTTAACGAACTCAACCCAGCTTATTGGCAGTAAAGTTTAGAGTATTGAGACTTTCAAATAATGTAGTTTTTAACTATTTTGGATCAAAATTTTAGGCTAAAATATGGATACAAAATATAAACACATAAGCTTAACAAAGGATGGAATTCCTATAATTAAGAATACAACCACTAAAGTTATTGATCTAATTAAAGAATATATTGCCTGGGGTTGGGGACCGGAAGAAATTCATCTTCAGCATAGTTATTTGTCATTGGGGCAAATCCATTCCGCTTTTGCTTATTATTGGGATAATATTGAGGACTTTCAAAAGTTCCTGGATGAGGGTAATCGTAATGTTGAAGACTTAAAAGAAAAAATTCTTAAGCATCAAAAACCTTCTAAGTTACACGATAAAAAAGCAGGATAATGGCATTAAGCTTTTATATGGATGTTCATATCCCGCGTGTTATTACCACTGGTTTACGATTACGAAATATAAATGTCTTAACCTCTCAGGAAGATAAAACCACCTTACTCGATGATTATTCCTTATTAAAAAGAGCTTCTTCATTAGAAAGAATTTTTATTACTTTCGATGAAGATTTTCTGGCTATTGCAAATGATATGCAAAAGATAGGGGAAAGTTTTAACGGAATTGTTTATTGCCATCTGTTGAAGGTAACAATCGGTGAATGTATTAAGAGTTTAGAATTGATTTCGCAAATTTATAGTCCTGACGAAATGATGAATAGAGTTGAATTTTTACCTGTTTAATTTTCCGCTGCAGGATGATAAAGACCTGTGTCAGCCCCTCAATTGCAGAGGGGCTTTTTTGAATGGATACTTTCATCAAATAAATTTACAAATTTGAAAAAATTCAATCCATAGAAAAATATTTATTATTACAGGAATCCAAATTCAAATCCGAAGTGAGGCATTTGACAGGATAAGGGCTAACTGATGCGAATCTTTTTAAATTCGAGATGCTGTAAAAACGTTTTTATTAACAGCCACTTTCGCCCTACTCCTCGGATGACGGAATTATCGTTAATAACTTATATCCAGAATTTCTTATAGAATTTAAATCTGTTTTTACTTTAATATACTTTCCTTCTCTCCACATTTCAGTCATGTCACGGTAGTGATCGCTCATTACGTTGCCGGATTGACCGGTGGGAAGAATTGCATAGAACTCATCCGGTTTGGCAAAATCAAATATGTAACGCATTGACGGGCCCAAATCATTTTCGAATGGCTCATGATCAAATGCCGGAAATTCTTTTATCCCTTCGCTAAATGCATATTCGGTGTTGAAGATAGTGGTGCCGTCGCCGCCAATTTCATACGGACCTATGTCGATGTATTTATCAAGCAGCGATGAAATACCGGAAAAGGCATGCTTAAATTTTACTTTGTGAATTTTTCCCCATTGCCAATCTTTTATTTCTTTACCATATTTTTTTTCAAGATATACTAATGCATCAACCATGCTCTTCCTAATGATATCGGTTAAAGTTTCGACTTCGGGTGTTGTTATGTCGTCTATCCATGAACATTGAGGATTGCGAAGCACTTTGTACAAACTGCGGTATGCAACATTTCCTACAAAAATAAATTGATTAAAAAGATCGTCGCCCATTTCATCTAAGTAAATATTTCTTAACAGATTAACGAGAAAAACATTGTAGATTGCCGGAGTCTGACTATACTGATTCATCTCAAAATCCCACTGCTTTAAAAGTTCAAGAGCAATTGAAAGATTTGCATCCTTAATTTCAACTCCTTTAAATGCAGATAATATATGTGCGGTTAATTCACGCGCATAGGGGGATACAAAATCCGTTTGATATTTCATAAAATCTTCTTCGGTATGAATTTGCTTTGATGACAGCAGTTCAACTATTCTTTCATATCTTGAAGAAGGCTCCCATAAGTTGGAAATATGATATTTAAAATTTCTTAACGTTTTATTGTTTGCCGAAGCAATAAAATTTGACTGCGGATTGAATAAAACCGGAATTTCCTGGCGCGGCACCGTTCCTTTCCAATCATACTTTGTAGTAGTTCCTTCAAAGATAAATGTAGAAGAATTTATTTCGCGCAGTGGAAGCTTCCCGCCAAAGACATAGCCAATATTACCCTGCTTATCTGCATAAACAAAATTTTGCCCGGGAACTGCAAACGTTTCAAGAGCATCGGTGAAGTCGTTCCAATTGCTTGCTTTATTTATTTTCATGAAAGCAAGAAACTCATCGGATAATTCATTGCCGAGCCATTTCATGCTGATATCAACAGCGGGAACATTTTTATTCTCATAAAGAAAATCGTATGGATGGATACCGGATATAATTGGACCTCGGTGTGTTTCCATTACTTCAATAACCACATCGGATGAATCTTTAACCTTAATCGTCTCTTCCCTGATAATTAACTTTTTCCATTCGTTATTCAAGCGGTATGATGTTCTTGACGAATCGAGATGCTCGATATAGAAATCGCTGTCGTCAGCCATTATATTCGTAACTGCCCACGAGATGTTTTGATTTTTACCGATCACAACCGCTGGCAATCCGGGTAAAGTAAATCCTTCAACATTTAAACCCGGTGATTTTATAACTACTAAATACCACTTACCCGGGGCACTAAAAGCAAGATGAGCATCATTTGCTATTAACGGCTTTTTGCTTTCAGACATTTTACCATTTACCACCCAATTATTAGAACCAATATGCGTTCCCCGGTATCCCATAAATCGTCTGAATGTTTTATCGGTTTCAATTAAAGATGTGGAAACTAAAGGATAATTTTTCAGTTCGGGCGGAATTATTACCGGCGCATTTTCAGGATAATCGGGAATAATTTCAGAAAATTTTGCCTCGCCAAACTTTTGAATTAGATGCGTAAATGCAATGTCTGTCCACCAGCTAATATTTAATTCCCATGCCATCAATCTTCCGATTATAAGGCTATGCTCAGGTTTCCATGGTTCGGGATCATAACCGAGCACATCAAACTCAACCGGAAATTTCCCTCCGGCTGCTTTGATATAGTGGTTAACACCGGCGGCATAAGCATCGAGAAACTTTTTTGCTTCGGAATTTAAATTCTGCATTATTCGTTTCACTGTCTCATTGATTCCCACAGTTAAAAACATTTTATCAAAAGGAATTGTTTGAGTACCGAAAACTTCGCTTAGTCTCCCTTCACCGGCACGCCTGGCGAGGTCCATTGTGAAAAGCCGATCCTGTGCGTGAACATAACCAAGCACAAATGAAGCATCTTCATCGGATTGAGCTGCGATGTAGGGTATTGCGTATTGATCGCGATATATTTCAACTCTGAAAGAAACATTGGAGGAATAAATTTGTCCCGAATAGTTAGGCAGCGAAGCCATTAACATTCTTGAAAAAATGTAACCGCCGATTACGACTAAAATAATTAATGAAGCAGTTAAGCCAATTGTAATTTTAAGCCAGCGTGGCATGCACTCCCTTTTTTGTTTTTAATGTAATAACCCAACTTACGTAAAAAAAATTGAGCTCTCAAATGAGTCTCTTTCGAAGTTCATGACTCTGTGATTTGAAAGTATCCTATAAGCTACTTTCGTTTTTTCTTTTGGGTCTTTGATCTTTTAACCTTCTTGTGTACATACCCAAAGTACTCCTTTATATAGGTAAGAATATCATCAAATACCTTTCGCGCTGTTTTAGGATCCAATTCCATTTCTGCAATTTTCAGTGTGGCAGACCGAATATTTTCTCTATTCGAGGCAAATTTTTCAATATGAAAAGCCGTTACTCCATAAGCAATACTATAAGCCCAATTAAGTAATAATTTTTCAATTTCAGTTGGTTCTTCTCCGTCAAACAGTTTTCTATATCTTTCGAATGAATATCCGTAAGCTTCAAATACAGGCCCTGCAAACGTAAGAAATACTATAGCGCCTTTTGGAAGGAAAGGAAATAATTCATCATAGTATTCTACCATGTCCTCAAAATCTATTTCTGTACCATCCCACAATGACTTTGTAACTTGCATCTGCTGGTCTAAATTGAAATCAATTTCAACAGAGTTAAACCATTCCGCTTTAGTTTCAAAGTCTGAATTATCCAGTCGTTCATGTTGATGAGCTATCTTATCATTCCATGCAATGACAATTTTATCCAGTACAGCTTTAGTCTCGTCTTCGGTACTAAATTCATCTTTACCGCTTTTTTCAAGATATTTTTTTATTTGAAGTTCAATAAACGAATCATAATCGGCTTTAGGATTATCTATGTTTATACTGCCTGCCATTTGCAAATCCTTTTTTGATTTATGATGAAATATAATCTTTAGATCAATATAATTTAAACAGCTTTACTTTCTTTGAAGAAGTTTTTTAAGCTGTAATTTTTTCAACCGAACAACCTTTTATATAAAACCCGCCAAAGTCTGTTCTTTCTAGATTAAAAATTATATTCAGTGTACTGCATTTTGTCTTTCTTTTGTTTGAAGGTGATGCAGAGGAGGTTTTCGCATCTTTATACTTTACAATGAATTCCACATTAATTCTTCCGTCACCTTTCTTATTTAAGTTGAATTTAAAATCCTTAAACACTGTATGGAATTTAACTATTTTGTCGTACCCAGATAACAGAGTAAACATCTCCTCAATAAATTTCGTTAAAGATTTTTTTACTCCGTTGAATGTTAATTTTTTTTTGGATAGGTAAGTTTTAATTTCTATTTCATTTCTTTCAAAGTAAGGATAGGAAAACCATTCAATAATATTTTTTGCATCGAGCTTATTGCTTGGGTGAAATTCTTCGTAGATATAATTGGTTGTCATGCCTTCAACCTGAAAGAAATCTGTCTCGTGTTCGGGTAATTCTTCGGTTAGAAACTTGTAAAATTCCTCCTTTGTAACGTCATCCTTTTCAATAATGTCGATGTTAATATCATGGTCGGCATAAACAGCCAGGACTTCGGCTATTTCACTTTCCAATTTACCGGGTGTTAATTCGCTCAGCTTTTTAAAATTCGAAAATCCAAGTATCTCGATTATTTTTTTCCTCTCGGCATTGTTCCATGCCTCTTCAAATTCTTCTACATAATTCAAGAAACTATTTATAACCTCGGGGGGCGCATTTTCTTTTTCTTTCGAAAAATCCATCCCGTATTTATCTTTCAACTGTCTCTTCTTCTTTTTATTCATTTCATCGAAGAAAAAGTTTTTTGCATCTTCCGAATAATTTTTCTTTGGCGGCATAATTTACCTCGACTTAAATTATTTTGAAAAATATCTTACTCTTTTTTCTTCCACAATAAATCCGATCTTCTTTTTCGGAAGTTGAGGCGGAGACAAAAGTTGATTAATTACTTCGAAGATTGCGGTTATCTGTTCGTCATGTGTTTCTATTTTCAATTCAAGCTCTTTTAGTTTTTGTGCAAGTTCTTTATGAGTTGCTATTATTTCTCTTAATTTTACAAACGCTCTCATGATAGCAATATTAACTTGTACGGCTCTTTGGCTTCTTAAAACAGAGGACAACATCGCTACACCCTGTTCTGTGAAAGCGTACGGCAATTTACGGGTACCGCCCCATCTTGATATTCCAAATTGGAATGTCAAGTTTTTAAATTCCTTTTTTGAAAGTTGAAACATAAAATCGGGTGGAAATCTATCAATATTGCGTTTAACAGCTTTGTTTAAGTTAAATGTTTCGACTCCATATAATCTTGCTAATTCTTTATCCAACATTACTTTCTGTCCCCTTATCAGCAGTATTTTGTTCTCGATTACTTCAACCGGAACAATTTCTTTACTCATAGTTTACCTTTCCATCAAATTTTATTTGAAGCATATCTTACTCTTTTTTCTTCCACAATAAATCCGATCTTCTTTTTCGGAGATTCAGGCGGAGACAAAAGTTGATTAATTACTTCGAAGATTGTAGTTATCTGCTCGTCATGTGTTTCTATTTTCAATTCGAAACGATAAAGACAATGTAAAAAGTATATTCGTCATCCCACTCGCGGAAATTTGCGAGAAAGAAATCTTCTATACAGCTCGTACTTTTCCTGCGCTTCACTCCTTAGGAATGAAAATAATTCTTAGTGCCATTGAATGAATTTTCAGAAGGATGCGGTGTTCCGGAAAATTCTACTTATTGTATTCTTCGATTGCCATATTTTCAAGCTGCTGCTTCATTTCCTTTGGCAGAATAACCGTATCATAATATTTCCCATCCTTCCCTTTTTCATCGGGGGATGAGACAAATAAACCATTGGAGCCTTGAACCAGGCGGAATCCTTTGATAATGATCTCATCATTTGTTTCGATATCGAAAAAAGCGGCTAATTTACCCCCGCCGGACTGATCGAGTTTGTTCATGCGAACTATTTTCATTTTTTCCTCCCGGAAAATTTTTTGATGATAGTTTTTTTAATTCCCCAGTAGTTCTAAAATATTTCAAATTTCTGAAAATGACAAAAGTTTTTTATTATACCGTAGCACAGACCACTGGTCTGTGCTTACTTATTTGCACAGACAGGATTGTCTGTGCTACGGGATTTTAAATTACAATATAATCCGGATGACAATAAGTATATTCCCAATCCTTCCAATTTTTAACTAATCCTGCCTCAACAGGATTTAACAAAACATATTTAATTATAAAATATAATTCAATCTCGTCCCTAATTAGTCTATCGTAACTTTCATCCTGCCAGAATACTCCTTTTCTATTAAGAATTTTATTAACTTCTTTTGCGGAAATACCTTTAATAGCCTGCATAATTTTACTTATGCCTTTATTGTTTTCAAGCAGCCTAAATACGATGTGAATATGATTCGGCATAATGCAGTAACAAATCAGCTTGTATTCTTTTCCGTTGGGGTAGTGGATTGTGGCTTTGCAGATTTCAGCAATACGTTTTTCTTTTAAATACTTAATTCCGAATTCACCTGAATCGAGTATAGCATCGTATTTTCTGAATAATCTTTTGAATTGATCGAAGTCTATATTTTTCACATCTGATTTAATCTCTTTTAATTTTTGCAGCGGTATCGAATTTGCCAGACGGTAGGTTATAAAGAATTCACCTTCATCGTAATAGAGGTGCGGCAAATTTCTCCGGTGAAAGTGGCGTTTCATCTTTATAATTATAAAATTTATATCGTAGCACAGACCACTGGTCTGTGCGTAAAAATAAATTCTTATTTAACGAAATACAATAAAATTTTTCCTGATTATCCAAATTGCTAATTTGTGTGCTGCAGCTCTTAAGCTGCTAACAGTAGTGTTTTTTATTGTAACTTGATTCAAACATCAAAATGACTTTAATTGCATCTGAAAATTTTACGGATAGTGTACAGAAATATTTTACTGCATTTAACAAATACAACAGGAGCTCCGAAATGAAATTTGCAGTAGTTCTATTCTTTGCTTTATATGTACTATCCGCAT
>CAZTDB010000001.1:18432-26297 GCA_964612385.1 uncultured Ignavibacteriaceae bacterium | reverse complement strand
CTCATCAAAAGAAGGAACATAAGTAACACCTCTTATTTGAAATTCTTCACCGTTGAAAAGCAGCTTGTCTTTATCATTCAGCAAAGAATAAAAATTGATGCGGCGAATTGTTCTATCTAAAAGATTACCATCCTTCCAAATTTCGGCACGAAGAAAATAAAACTTCGGTGACTGCGGCTGCCAATATGCAGTATTGACGATATCCAAATTTTGACTGATGTATTCTTCAGTATTTTTTTTAATCGTTATCACTGATTCGGATGAACTGACAATGCCGTATTCGGGCAATGTTAAAATCGCTCTAAAAATAAAATCGTCTTTTTGACCGGGTGAATCATAGACTGATTTGAATTCCTGGTTTTCTAATATACATTCAACTTTTAATGCTGTTCTTTTTGAAGCCGGATCGGTTGAATAACTGTGATCGATATGCGAAACTGAAATGTTGGGTATGAAATGAAGATAAACATCCCTGAAAATTCCTCCGAAATTTTGAGGAAACAGAAAACGCTGTTTAAGAGGAATGGTATTTTCGGAATCGAGAGCATAAACGAGCTTTATAGACAATAAATTTTCATTGCTGCTCAAAAGAATATCCTTAGGGAGCTCAACATAAAAGGGAAATTCACCGCCGGTATGCCGGTAGATAATTCTGCCGTTGATAGAAATATCGGCAGCGTAGTTTATTCCTAAAAATACAAGACGGAATCTATTTTCTTCGATTTGAGATGCAGTTAATCCAAAAGATTTTTCAAATGTTAAATCAGCTTCGCCCTGAAAAATGGAAGGTATATTTACCCGAACCCGGTTTTTCTCTTTATCACTCGAATAATGAACGTACCAAGGTCCATTTAGCATTGCAATGTTTCTCGTATCGGTAATATTAAAAAATACGGAATCAGTAGTTTTTGCTTGATATTTCGGGATTTCCTTAAAAATTACCTGTCCGGTAATTAGAGAAGTTAAACAAAAAAGCAAAAAAAACGTAAAAATGAAGGTTTTGTAGGGAAATCCCATCCGAAAAATTGTCCTAACTTTAGTAAAAGAAGCGTGCAAATATACTAAAGAAGCGAGGGGAAATCAATTTATTAAGCAAAGGAAAGATGCGGGTTGACTAAATGATCAACCCAGCTTAAATGTTTAAAAATTAAGAGGTTAGGTAGATTTTATTATCCCGATGAACGAATCGGCTTTAAGGCAGGCTCCGCCGACTAATGCACCGTCGATATCTTTTTGAGACAAGAGTTCGCCCGAGTTGTCAGGCTTTACACTTCCGCCGTATTGGATCACTAAATTTTCAGAAGTTTGGACGTCAAATAATCTATTAATTAATAGGCGAATATACGCATGAACTTCCTGCGCCTGTTCGGGGGTGGCTGTTCTTCCCGTCCCAATAGCCCAAACAGGCTCGTAGGCAATTATCACATTTTTCATTTCATCAATAGTGATATTCTTTAAGCCCAACGTTATTTGCCGTTCAACAACTTTTGTAGTCGCATCATTTTCCCGTTCTTCAAGAGTTTCTCCCACACAAAATATCGGTTTTAGACCGCTGCTAATAGCTTTTTTTATTTTCAAATTGATTAACTCGTCTTTTTCGCCAAAGATTGCCCTTCGCTCTGAGTGACCTAAAATCACATACTTGCAGCCAACGCTTTTCAACATTCCCGCAGAAATTTCACCGGTAAAGGCGCCGCTGTCTTCATGATACATATTTTGTGCACCTAACTTTATAGGAGTATTTTTTATCAACAAACCCGCTTCTTGAAGTGAAGTAAAAGGGGGACAGATAATTACATCGCACCCTAAGTTTTCATTGCTTAATCCGCTGATAAGTTTTGAAATAAGATTTTGTGTTTCGCCAAGGTCGTTGTTCATTTTCCAATTACCGGCTATAACTTTTTTTCGCATTGTTTTCCTCAATAAATAAGATTAAAATGTAAATTGGTTGTGCAAAAATAGTGTATGCCTAATACTACTCCAATTACCGGATCTAATTTATTCGCAGACTTGAATTTATTATTTTAACACTCACAATATTTAACGGCTATAATTTGAGCGAAAAAGATAAAATTGCCGTCGTGGCTATGAGCGGAGGAATGGATAGCTGTGTAACCGCTGCGATTGCTTCAATAGATTATACACTCGCGGCTGTTCACATAAATTACGGACAAAAAACCGAGAGACGTGAATTAAAAGCATTTAATGACATTGCCGATTTCTACAACATCGAGAAACGAATGGTTGTTGATATAAAGCATCTTGCTCAAATAGGTGGTTCATCGCTTACTGATGCGAACATTCAGGTATCGCTTGCCGATTTATCGTCGAAGGAAATTCCTACATCGTATGTTCCGTTTAGAAATGCGAATATATTATCGGCATGTGTAAGCTGGGCAGAAGTATTGAACGCCAAAGCAGTGTTTGTCGGTGCCGTATATGAAGATTCATCAGGTTATCCCGACTGCCGTCCCGAATTTTTTGAAGTATTTGAAAAAGCAATCAAAGCAGGTACTAAGCCGGAAACAAAGATAAAAATTATAACACCGATAATACATTATTCTAAATCCGACATTGTTAAAAAAGGAATTGAACTAAACGCACCATTGCATCTCACGTGGTCGTGCTATCAAAGTGAAGATGAAGCCTGCGGAGTATGCGATAGCTGCGCACTTAGGTTGAGAGGGTTTCAGCAGGCGGGGGTGGAGGATCCAATTAAATATAAAATTAAACCAAAATATATGTGAGTTGTTATGCAGGAATATAAAGTATATTTACATCGCGATTATATTGTAACCATTAGAGCAGAGAATAAAGAAGAAGCAAAATTTTTAGCTGAATATTTTATTGTAAAGGATAGAGATGCATCAACGGAGAAGGAAAAAAAGAAATTCAATTTTATGATTGATAATATTGAGATGGTGACGAATGATGCTTTTGAGGCGCACTTGAATGAATAATAAAACACGGATATATCTTGGTGATGCAAAAGAGGTTCTTAAAAATTTTGAACCCAACTCAGTAGACTTGATATTTACGTCACCACCTTACGCTGATAGGCGAAAAAAAACATACGGCGGAATTAGACCTGAAGAGTACGTCGATTGGTTTTTACCAATCAGCGAACAGCTGCTAAGAGTTATAAAACCGGCGGGAACATTTATACTCAATATTAAAGAAAAAGCGGAGAAAGGGGAAAGACATGTATATGTTATTGAATTAGTTCTAGCATTAAGGAAACAAGGTTGGTTGTGGACCGAAGAATTTATTTGGCACAAAAAAAATTCTTACCCGGGGAAATGGCCGAATAGATTTCGAGATTCTTGGGAACATTTATATCAATTTAATAAAACACACAAGTTTAATATGTACCAAGAGGAAGTAATGATTCCAATTGGTGATTGGGCAAACGGCAGACTTAAAAATTTAAGTCATACTGATAAAATTCGTGATAATGCAAAGAACCAGAGTGGGTTTGGGAAAAATGTATCTAATTGGTTGGGTCGAAGTTATGTTTATCCCACAAACGTTCTTCATTTGGCAACTGAATGCAGCAATAAAAACCATAGTGCGGCTTTTCCCGATGAACTCCCAGAATGGTTCATTAAACTTTTTACAAAAGAAGGTGAGGTAGTGCTTGATCCCTTCATGGGTTCTGGAACTACTGTCATTGTAGCAAACAAGATGGGAAGAATTGGTTTAGGAATTGAAATTGTAAAAGAATATTTTGAATTGGCAGACAACCAATTAAATCAAAATTTATTTGTCGCAGAACCAAAAGAAAGTTATGACGAAACTAAAATTAAACGAAGTAAAAAAGTACATTGAAGAAAATATAGGAGTTTTTCACGAGGCGAGAGAAAGGGGCTTACAAGATTTAAAGCTTTCAAAAATTCTTCTGGCAAAAAACCCGTATTTATTTAAAGCAAAGAATATTCTCACAGCCGAGAGATTTGTAAGAAGTTTAGCTAATGCTCATATATCTTCACAAGAAGAAACAATGTTTGGCGGTTTTCTTGAAAGACTTGCGATCTTTGTTTGTAGTAAAGCTTATGGCGGAAAAAAGTCTGCTGCTGAAGGATTAGATCTTGAATTTGTTAAAGATAATGTAATATATATTGTCACCGTTAAATCTGGAACAAATTGGGGAAATTCTTCGCAGGTCGCCAAAATGAAAGAAAACTTTCGGAAAGCAAAGCAAAGACTTAGAACAAATGCTAAAAGAATGCCTGTTGAAGCCATAAATGGTTGTTGTTATGGAAGGGTTGTTAAAACCGATAAAGGCGAATATCAAAAAATAGCCGGACAAGTATTTTGGGAGTTGATTTCCGATAATCCAGATTTATACACTGAAATAATAGAACCATTAGCATATAAAGCAAAAGAAAGAAATCAGAAATATGAGGCTGAATATTCAAAGCAAATAAACATTTTCACTCAGCAATTCGCCAAAGAATTTTGTGTAGATGGAGTTATTGACTGGGAAAAAATTGTAAAATTTAATTCTGGTAAAGAAAAATTTAAGGTTGACTTATGATCCCAAAACTCATCATCCCTGAAACTTTTCCTAATCCAAATAAGGAAAAGAATTCTTTGTTTTTGCGGTTATTTTTTAATAGTGTAAAGAGAAGTTTATTAGGAAATAAGAAATGACAGAAAAAGAAATTAAAGAACTCATTTTAACCGGTGAAAGTTTTCACTTGGGGTTTAAAAGAGAAGAGGAAAATAATGACGACTTCGCCAATACTATCGTTTCTTTTGCAAATACGGACGGCGGGAAAGTATTGGTGGGTTTATCCGATGACGGATCAATATTAGACATTGAGGATGCTAACAAGTGTATGCTGAGAATAGAAGACATTGCATTTAATTTGTGCAAACCGCCGGTTACAATTGTTCAGGAAACGGAGCTTATAGACGGCAAAAAAATAGTTATTATTAATGTCCCCAAAGGAATTCAAAGACCCTATAATACAAAGGGGAGATACTTTATACGTTCGTCGAACAGAATCAGAGAAGCATCCAGAGAAGAACTGCTAAGGATATTTCAGAGCTCTCAAAGTGTTTTTTATGATGAACTGCCCGTATACAACTCTTCTTACGCCGATATAAATCTTGCAGCATTTCGCGATTTCTTAAAAAACTTTTATGACCTTGACTATACCAAAATAACAGATGACGAACTCGATTATTATTTAAAAAACCTGCATCTGATTGAAGATAAAACCCCAACTTTGGCTGGAATTTTATTTTTTGGTAAAAACCCGCAGCATTTTATAAAGGAAGCAAGGGTAATTTGTGCATATATAGACGGAGATGATATAGCTGCAGCACCGACGGATAAAAAAACACTCACCAGTGATATAGCAGATATAATTGAAGATGCCGAAAGATTCTTTAAGATTTATCTGAAAGAGAAGCATGTAATTAAAGATTTTGAACCCGAAACAAAGTATGAACTCCCTTTAGCTGCTTTACGTGAGGCAATAATAAATGCTATTGCACATCGCGATTATACATTAAACGCTCCGATAAGAATAATTATTTTTTCGCATAGAGTTGAAATTCACAGTCCGGGGAAATTGCCGAATACAGTTACTGTAGAAAGTATTAAAATCGGTGGTTCGCATGTTTTAAGAAATCCAACCATCTATAATCTTCTTGTTAAAATGAGAATGGTAACGGACTTGGGCAGCGGTGTAAGGAGAATCATAAAGCTTGTAAAGGATTATACCGGCAAAGAAGTAGATTTTAAGGTTAGCGAAAGTGAATTTGTTGTGATTATTCCCAGGGCAAGTAATGATTAAAAAAAGACGAAATTTTTTATCGGTATATTTTTTAGAATCAAGAGTTTTTATATAATAATGATAATGCATGATGAACAACAAACACAATCTCCACGAGACTATTCCTTACCTCAAATCCCAAAAAGGAATTATGCAATAATAATCAGCATTTGGAAAAAGTGATGAAATCAAAATTAGAAATAGCGAAACAAATAATAAAAGAAGAAATTGAAAAAGCCGATTTGAGGTTAATAAGTCTGAAGTTATTCGGAAGCCGTGCAAGAGGAGATTCTAATAGAAACAGCGACTGGGATTTTTATGCAGTTGTTAATGAAGATATTGACTTTGCCAGGAAATTAGAAATTACTTCACAGCCAAGAAGAAGACTGATAGAATATGATTTTTCATGCGATATAATAATTCATTCTATTTCGCTCGTTAACAAGATGAAGAATGATATCGGCTACATTACTTATTATGTATTTAAAGAAGGTGTTGAGATATTATGAATAACAAACTCAAAATCCTCGAAACCTTTCCTAATCCCAATCCGGATAGGAATTATTTAATTATCCACATCGCACCGGAGTTTACTTCGCTCTGCCCTAAAACCGGTCAGCCGGATTTTGCCGAGATTACTATGGAATACATAGCCGATAAGCTTTGTGTTGAGTTAAAATCCTTAAAGTTTTATTTAAACTCATACCGCAACGACGGTATTTACTTTGAAGGTGTGACAAATAAAATATTGGATGACCTTGTTGAAGTCTGCCAGCCCCGTTTTATGCGGATCACCGCAAAGTTTAATGTGCGCGGCGGAATTAGTTCAATCATCAAAGCGGAATATAAACAGAAAGATTTTTCAGAAACGATTTAACACCGGTAGACAATTTTATGGCGGAACCCAAAGAGCTGAAAAAAGATTTTATTAGAAGAAGAGATAACCTGTTCAGTAAAAATTCCCGGCAGGGAAATCCTCTTAAATTCAGCATGGAGTACAGTCTCCTTGTAGAAGAACACATCCGTACGGTTGCTGCAGGGAAGAAATATAACTTTGCTTTAACTTCGGCTGGCAGCTTTAGCCGGCGCGAGCTATCACCTTATTCCGATATCGATTTAATGTTTATCGCTAAATCGATAAGCGATAACGATACGGATATTAGCCAACTGGTTACAGCTTTGTGGGACAGCGGCTTAGAGGTTTCTCATACCGTTAGAGAATTCAGCGACATAGAAAAATTCCTTAATTCAGATTTACATACCTTTACTCAATTCTTCGAAACAAGATTCCTTCTAGGCTCGGAAAAAATTTATGCCGAGTGGAATAAGACCTTGTTTTCTTTACTTAATGACGACGTTGAGGTGAAGCTTCTTCAGGAGATGTTCGAGGATATAAACAATAGATATGCCAAATACGGTGAAAGCCCGAAAGTGCTTGAACCTAACGTTAAACTCTCTGCAGGCGGATTGAGAGATTTTCAAGCTATCGAATGGATGTATATTCTTAAAAATAAAACTCTGTTAAACAAACAAAACGAAACAACTCAAGCCGAAAATTTTATAGAGCTTTTGCGTGAAAATGAATATACTACTCCGAACGAATGCGGAAGGCTACTTCAAAGCTACAGCACTGTTCTGTCAGTTCGAAATCTGCTTCACCTGTATTCACATCAAAAAAATGATAGATTCGAATTTTCTGCGCAAAATAGAATCTCGCACATGTTCTATCATTCAAAGGATGCACTTGCCCAATTCATGCGAGGATATTTCCAGGCTGCTAATGTTATTAACCGCTTCTCAAAATCCATGATCAAAAAATTTCATGAAGAAATTACACTGCCGCTTCCTGATTCATTGGGAATCGAACTCGACGAAGATTTTATTTTAAAGGGCAAAACAATTTCGTTGATCAATAATAGGCAGTTAGCTCTATCGGATATTTTGCGCGCATTTTATTACCGCGGCTTATACAGCGCTCACTTCGATGAAAATCTCCGCTCGCTTATAGTTGAAATAGTTGAGAATTACGATGAGGTAAATCAGCAGGAACCTGAATCGTCGGTTTTTTTTAGAGAAATA
>CAZTDB010000001.1:0-18353 GCA_964612385.1 uncultured Ignavibacteriaceae bacterium | reverse complement strand
CTGAATCGTCGGTTTTTTTAAGAGAAATAATAAAGCTTCCGAAGAATGTAGGACAAACATTAGCAGTGATGAATGAACTCGGAGTGCTGTCCGCCTTCTTACATGAGTTTAAAGAGCTTGTTGGTTTTTTGCAGCACGGCGTATACCATTGCTACACCGCAGATGAACATACTTTAATGACTATTCAAAACATCGAAAAGCTGGAAAAAGATAAATCTACGCTTGGGAAAATATTTAACAGCATAAAAGACAAAGAGATACTTTATCTTGCATTATTATTCCACGATATAGCAAAACCGATTAATATTTCCGGACATGAAATCATCGGCTCTGAAATGGCTTCTTCAATAATGCACCGTCTCGGCTACAGCGAAGAAGAAACCGAGCAGGTTATTTTTCTTGTAAAAAATCATTTAATAATGGAGCAGATTGCTTTCAGAAGAAACTTAAACGATCCTGAAACTTTGAACAACTTTACCGCAAGATTCAATTCAACGAGAGAGCTTGATTTGCTTTATCTTGTAACTTATGCCGACCTATCCGCCGTTAATCCTGTTGTTTGGACATCATGGAAGAGCGATCTTCTTTCCGAACTGTATCGAAAAACTAAATCAATGCTCGAAGAACAAATTACAGGCGAAGAACTGCTCGTATCAACTACTTACGTCGTTCCAAAAGAGATAAGCAAACATTCTCCGCACATTTCCGAATCTCATGTTAAAGAACATATTGACTCGATAAACGATATTGCTTATGCGCATCACTTCTCGGATAAAGAAATAGCCAGACACGTTGAGGAAATTCAAAAAGGAGTTGCTCTTTCTTCTTTGTTTACAGAATTGAATGAATTTACGAACATAACTGTAATTACAAAAGATTTTCCTTCACTGCTTTCAAAGATATGCGGGGTACTTTCAATTAATGATGCCAACATCCACGATGCAAAAATATTTACGCGTAAAGATAAAATTATTATCGACTCCTTTAATGTAACCGATTTCAGAACGCACAAAAAAATTAGTCCCGAACGTTTTCCCAAAATTAAAAAAGATTTGATAGACGTTGTTTCCGGTTTGCTGCAATTAAGCCAGGAATTTGCAAAGATGAAATCAAAATGGTGGAGAATTGAAAGTAAATTTTTTAAGCGTTCGGGAAAAGTAGATGTGGCTTTTGAAGACCATGAGAAATACACCATTATCGATGTCTTCTCTCCCGATCGATTAGGCTTCTTATATCAAGTAACAAAAAAGATGAGCCAACTCGGGCTGATTATCTATTTCGCAAAGATTTCGACAAAGGGGGATGACATTGTTGACTCATTCTATGTGCTTGACAGAAACGGCAGAAAAATATCGGTGAACGATTATGAACTTATTAAAACAGAATTGACCGAAACAATGAATGAATTACTGTAGGCATACACAATGAACTTTATGGAGAAGGAAAAGCCGGTTGGCGTATTCGATTCAGGCATTGGCGGTTTAACGGTAGTTAAAAGAATTACTTCCGTACTTCCGAAAGAAAACATAATTTATTTCGGCGATACCGCCAGAGTTCCTTACGGTTCAAAATCAAACTCTGTTGTTATTGAATACGCGCTTCAAGATGCCAAATTCTTGATCGGCAAAAATGTTAAAGCGATTGTAGTTGCGTGTAATACTGCTTCATCAATCGCGATTGACGAACTTAAAAAAAATTTCAATGTGCCTGTTATCGGAATGATTGAGCCGGGTGCTCAACTCGCCGTTAGCACATCAAAGAACAAAAGAATAGGAGTGATCGGAACGAGGGCAACGATAAGCAACCAAGCCTACTCAAAACAAATTAAAAAACTTGACGATGAAGCCGTAGTATTCGAAAAAGCCTGTCCGCTTTTTGTTCCTCTTGCTGAAGAAGGCTGGATAGATCATAAAGCAGCTTATGAGATTGCAGAAGAATACTTAAGGGAGCTTCGCGATCAAAGAATTGATACTCTTGTTCTCGGTTGCACGCATTATCCGCTCCTCTCCGGAGTAATTCAAAAAGTAATGGGGGATAATGTTCGGCTTATTGATTCGGGAGTTGCATCTGCGGAAGTTGTGAGGAAAGAATTAGATAGAATCGGATTGATGACAAACTCAAATGCTTTTGGTAATAATAGATTTTATGTAAGCGATATCCCGATTAAGTTCAAAGAAGCAGCGGATTTGTTTTTAGGTAAGGAAATATCGGAGGTGCAAAAAGTGGAATTAGAGACGCTGGTGTCTGTGTAAATATTAACAACTTGTTTGGTTAAACGAGACTTTCACTTTTCAAAAATCTCTTTTAGCCGAGCTTGATCTCTGGTTATTCCCAAAGCAAGCATTAACTTAATTCTTGCTTTTTGTCCGTTTAAATATTCGGCGAAGATTACACCGATGTTATGCAAATGTTTTCCGGCACCCGGATAACTATAAATATCAAGCGTTTCGCCTGCGGGGCAGCGCGATACTAAAACTACAGGAATTCCTTTATTCACCGCATATTTTATCCCTTCAAATGCCGGCGGTGGAACATTCCCTACTCCAAGTGCTTCAACTACAATTCCTTCGGTACCACTGTCGGCTGAGAACTGAAAAAACTTTTCGTTCATGCCGGCGTAAACAGTCAGCATATCAACATTAGTAATAGTTTTCTCCGTGTCTAAAGTTTCAAGCAGCCGGGGTAATCGATTAAACACCACTCTTCCTTTTTGAACAAAACCAAGTGCACCGAAATCCAAACTGTGAAAGCTGTCTATTTCTTCAGTGTAAGTTTTTGTCACTTCGCTTGCGGCATTTATTTCGCCGTTAAGACAAACAAGCACCCCCATGTTTTTAGAATTTTCATTCAGACAAATATGAATTGCATCAATCAGGTTTCTTGGTCCATCCCAATCAGGTTCAGAACTGTTTTTCATCGAACCAATCACAATAATCGGCTTCTCTGTATTTATGGTTAGATCAAGCAAGTAAGCAGTTTCTTCAAGCGTATCGGTTCCGTGAGTAACGATTACACCATCGTAATTTTCTTCAGCCAATTGCTGTTTAATCTTTTTTGATAGATCAAACATAAGCTCCGGTGTCATGTGCGGACCGGGATATTTGCCAAAATCATAACAGGTTATATCGGCAAGCTTGGCGGCTTCGGGTATCATATCGAGCAATTCCTTGCCCGAATACCACGGCACAGCCCCGCCTGTTTTTTTATCTATCATCATTGAAAATGTGCCGCCTGTAAAAACAATTAATATTTTTTTCATGTTGTCAGCAAAGATTTGTTTCTGTTTTAATTTCTATTCAAAGGCTTACTTTTTTATCCGCCGGTTTTTCACTTTCAAGGTTAATTACCTTGAAGCAGTCGAAAAATACGTTTATTTTTGATCAAAAATAATTAAGGAGCTAAGATGCTGTACGTTCAAGATGTTGATTTAACACCAAATCCACAAGCATTAAAATTTATTCTGAATGAAAGATTATTAAATCTTGAAACCAGACAATATTCGAACAAAGTAGAAGCCGAGACAGATCCGTTCGCAAAAGGAATTTTTGAAATTGATGGTGTAGTATCGGTTTTTTATATGGATAAGTTTGTAACGATTGAAAAATCGAAGGAGAGCAATTGGGGACAAATTCAAAAGCCGTTTATTAATTTCCTTAAAACATTCGATAAAAATTTAATTCCCGAAGAAAAGGAAGTTAAAGGCTTAGACGAAAATGCCGGTGAATTGCTGCGGCAAATTAATGAACTTCTTGATAATAGAGTTCGACCAGCTTTAGCCGGTGATGGCGGCGGTTTGCAAGTGCTTGGAATTGACGGCTTTACTGTTAAAATTCGTTATCAAGGGGCATGCGGAAGCTGTCCAACCTCAATTCATGGAACTCTCCTGGCAATTGAAGGATTACTAAGAAGAGACATTAACCCCGCTATTGAAGTTGTAGCAGTTTAGATATTTTTTCCCGAAAAATTCGGGGAAGAAATCGTACGATTTCTTCCCCTTTTTTTATGCTTTTTTCATAAATTAGCCATTGAAAGTTTTGATACCATGTTGGTAAAATGAAAAGCTTAGAAAATCTCTTTTTTGCCTCCGCTGAAATTGCAGGCATAAAGTTTAAAGTAATATCTTCCGAAAACGGAATACGGAAGATTATTATTAACGAAGCGCAAAGCATCCTAAAATTTCTGAACCCCACTAAACTCCATTTCGACGATCCGTATATGTTTGATGTCTTTAACCAGCTAAAAGAATATTTCAATAGCCAGCGAAAAAAATTTAGTGTGCCTCTGGATATCCTGGGAACCGAATTTCAGAAAAAGGTATGGAAAGAGCTGATGAAAATTCCGTTCGGAAAAACAGTTACGTATAAATCCATTGCTGAAAAACTATTCGACGAGAAATATGTTCGAGCGATAGGTAAAGCGGTAAGCACAAATCCTATCCCGATTGTAATTCCCTGCCATCGTGTAATAAATACCAGCGGCAGCCTGGGCGGTTATACCGGCGGGATTTCGGTTAAAGAAAAACTGCTTGAACTGGAAGGAAGCTTGAGCCTGGATATATTCGGATAGAAGAGATTTTTATAGAGACATTCCCGCACCCAAAGATATTAATCCTATCAAATAATTTGCTTCAATAAAAATATTCTCGCTTAGATAAACGCCTGAACTTAATAAAGGAAGAAAGCTCGTGCTTATGGATGGACCGGAATGCCCTCCGCCTGCGATGTCAATCAGATACCAAAATCCTAATCTGAAATATACTATTGAAGTTTTAGCCCCGACTGATAAGGTAATATTTGGAGAGAATTGGTTCAACATTATACCCGGTTCAATCTCATAGAAGAAAACGGTATCGCTGTCATCTTTCAAAGAAAATTTCGCATTATAAAACTGCATGAATTCATATTTACCGCCGCCGTTATTGATTACTGCGAATGGCTCAAATTTGACTGCGTAATTAAATTGTCCGTATGAATTTACAGAAAAGATAACACATGCCGATAAAAATACTTTCTTCATAGCCGATATAGCTCCTTCCAAACATAGTGATAATTTCGAAACTTTTTGAAAAAAATATTTAGTATAATCCGGACTTTTGTAACGCAAAAGGATTCTGTTAAAACTCTACAACGCTGCTTGCCGCTTCCTCTTCTTCCTTAGCATCGACTCCAAAGTATAACTGCCCGTTGCTTCGTTTAATAATTTCATTAAGCTCATCCTGATAATAGAATTTTTCTTCACCGAATGCCGGTTTTAGATCTGTAAGCCAGCACGCATTTTCATCGTACTTTGCAAAGAAAGGTTTTTTACACCATTCGGGATTCCTGCCCTGAATGAACTTCAACACAAAAACTTTCTCGCCTTTTATATCGACAATTCCGTCAATCGCTACCTTACCAGGCAAAGATGACATAGACGGACCGCGGACAGTACGCGCTAAACCGGAAACGTGTTGATATGCTTCTTTGAAAATTTCATAAGCGCGGACTAATGGAATCCTAAAATAATTTTTTGCACCCGTATTTCTTTCTATAAAGAAATAATAAGGAACGCAGCCAAGTTCAACCTGCATTTGCCATAATTTTGCCCAGACTTTCGGATCGTCATTAATATGTTTTACAAGGGGGGATTGCGTTCTGACTTGTGCGCCTGTATTTCTAATTCGTTTTAATGCTTCGTGCGAAACTTCAGTTGTCAATTCTTTCCAATGATTATAATGCCCCATTACTGCCAGATGCTTACCGGATTTTACAATCTTCTCGAATAATCGAATAACACCGTCAGCTTCCACATCTGTAACGAATTTATAGGGCCAGTAAGCAACGGCTTTAGTTCCGATTCTGATTGTGCGGATATGTTCAAATTCAGGTTTAAGCAATGGCTCTATGTATGCTTTCAAGTTCTTTAATCCCATAATCATCGGATCGCCGCCGGTTAACAAAACATCCGTAACTTCTTTATGTTCGGCTAAATATTTTTGAAATCTTTTGGATTCGTCAGTTGCAAGTTTTAGTTCATTCATACCCACGAATTGCGCCCACCTAAAACAAAATGTGCAGTAGGCATGGCATGTTTGTCCGCTGGAAGGAAAGATTAACACTGTCTCCTTATATTTATGTTGAACGCCGGGGACGGGTTCATCGTCCATTTGCGGCACATTGACTGTTAGTTGTGCGGAGGGATGCGGGTTTAATTCCAATCTTATTTCATTTGCGATATTCTTTATTTCATCTTTACTTCTCTCTTTTAAAATCGCTTCTGCAATTCGATCATATTGAGCTTCCGCAAGCATATCCTTCTGCAAAAAAGTAAGCTGGTAAATCGGGTCGTCGGGAATATTATTCCAATCAATCAATTCTTCAACCACATAATTGTTAGTTCTGAAAGGCAGCACTTCCGAAACTACTCTAAGATCGAACAATTGTTCTTTGTTGAGTTTTTTTATGTGCGGAATTTTATCGATATCCTTAGTGCTGTAAAATTTCATTTTTCGTGGTGTTATCATTGCAGTATCTCCTATTGTTAGACAAAACGAGCTTCACAACCCGAAAATGAGAATTTCGAATTGTGTAAATTTTTATGTATGGCGTATTCGAAGACGGTTTTATGAGTACCGAAGCAGTCGGCAATATAAAATTTTTAGCAATTAAGTCAAGAGGAGGAAGAAATTTTACTTGAAAATATTCGGAATGGGAATAAAAAAAGCGGTCAAATGCCGCTTTATTTAATATCGCCGACTTTGCTTATGTCGTCGAGCCGGACAAATTTTTCGTTAAACTTAATTGTTCCTTTCGAGGATTTTACTGCCTTGATAAGCTTAACATTAACGTGAGTGTCTTTCTTCTTTGCTTTTAATTTGTCGGCAAATCCTGTTTGCTTAGCCATTTTTTCTCCTTATAATTTTGGGCACAAATATATGGAATAACGCTTATATAAAAAAGGAAAAGAACTGTGGGATAACTGCCGGTCTATTCATTCCGTTAATTGTTTTCTTATAAGTAAAAAAACTGGGATGCCAAACAAACTGTTCTAATTAGGCTAATGGTAATAAAATGGTTCGGTTGAATCTGAGATTCGAACTACAACAGATTAATTTCCTTAATAATTTCAGTGCGGCTTAAGTTATATTCTTCTGCCTTAAGCAGGAACTTAGTGTAAGGATGCTTTGGATTTTTTAATACCTCTTCAGTGCTGCCTTGTTCAACAATTTTTCCTTTGTAAAGCACAACAGCTTTTTCGCATAAATTTCTAAGCGATTTAAGATCATGAGAAATGCAGATTATTGAAATTCCATACTTATCTTTCAATTCAGCAAAAAGAGTTATCAAATTTTCCTTCGAAACAGAATCCTGGGCAGAAAATGGCTCATCGAGAATCAATACTCGAGGCACAACAGCTATTAGTCGTGCAAGTGCAACCCGCTGCCTCTCGCCGCCGCTTAATTCAAAACATCTTTTAGTAATGAGTTCAACCGGCAGCCCTACTATACCAAGAAGCTCTTCAACGGAGGGTTGACTGATTGCATCATTTTTCTTCAGCTTTACTGCTTCATGAAGCATTTCGCCAACACCCCTAAACGGATTAAGTAAATTAGCGTTATTTTGAAATAGAATTTGAATAGGACTTGCCCTTCTTTTATCAGATGTAAAATTATAAATTACTTCGCCTTTGGATGGTTTGATAAGTCCTGCTATAATTTTGGCAAGAGTGGTTTTACCGCTGCCGGATTCACCGGCTATACCAACTATTTCTTTCTCATAAAAAACATAACTGATATTTTGAAGAATATATTTACGCTCCGGCTTTTTTAAAATGCCGGGTCTTTCACTTACAAAATATGATATGTCGTTAATTTCAATTAAGGTTCGCATTTATATACAAGTCTGAAATTATTATGCACTTAAACAGATAACTCCAAAACTTTTTTAAAGAAGTAATCCGGTTCGACGAATTCGGATAATTTAGATTCCGATAATAAAGCGGCTTTGCTGCTTGCCGCTTTGGCAAAATTTAAATCGTGTGTTACCAGCAGCACTGCTTTGTTTTCACTTTGTATAAACTCCTTAAGTGTAAGCAGCAGAAGATTAGAATTAGCCGTATCAATACCTGAAGTCGGTTCATCAAGAATAAGCAGAGTAGGTTCAAACAGAAGTGCAAGTGCAAGGCTAAGTCTTTGCGCCATTCCTCCGCTTACCTCAAAGGGGTATAGCCTCAGCAGCATTTCTTTAGCCGGAAGCTTTAATTTAGTAAAGATGTCATCTATTTTATCTCCACCGGATAAACTGTTAAAATAATAGCTTAGCCTCTTTAGCGGATCGAAGCTGTTTATTGGATCCTGAAAAACGTATTTGATTTTATTTCTTCTCAAGTTAAGCAGCTCATCCTTCGAAAGATTCAATATATCCTTACCCTCAAATATTACTTCAGCATTAACTGAATATATTCTGTTATCGAGCAGACCGGTAACAGCTTTGATCAATGTTGTCTTACCGCTTCCATTGGCACCGATGATTGTGTAAATTTTATTCGGTTCAATTGAAAAATTAATTTCCCTCAAAATAATTTTGCGTTGTGAATTTGAATTCAATTCAACTTTATTAATATTTACTTTTAGCATCAGGAATTATGATTTTTGTATTTGTAAACAAAATAATAAATTAAGATGAAATTTCTTAGTAATATTTAACAAGATTATTCAATGAGAAAAATATTTCGCGGGTTCTTCATACTTTTATTATCCGCCCTGATCATAATGGGCTGTGAAACCGACCGAATTTCCGGTGAATCGCGAATCGTGATAGGAATACCTCATGATGTTGAGTCATTAAATCCGCTTTATGCTTACGGAATATATGAAGGCTACATAACCGAACTGCTTTTTCTTCCTCTATTAAAGCATGTATGGAATCCTGAAAAGGAAATAATTGAAGCTGTTCCTATGCTTGCCGAAAAATGGGAATGGGACAAAGATAAAAGCTCAATTCACATTTATTTAAGAGACGATGTGAAATGGACAGACGGGACGGTTTGCACTGTTGAGGATGTACTCTTCTCGTTTGAGATTTATTCCGACCCGGAAGTTGAAAGCAAGTTTTACGGCAGCTTTGAAGTATTTCGTACCGATGAGAAACAGAAGATTGATATCGATAAAACTTTTGAAGTAATCTCCCCGTTTGAATTTATAATTCATTTTAAGCCGGGCACAATTCCTTCACTGTTTAATATAGACTTTCCTCTAATTCCCAAGCATGTTTTGGCAAACATTCCAAGACAAGATATTTCTTCCGCTGAATTTAACACTGTTCCTGTTACTAACAGCGCATTTTTATTTTCCGTTTGGGAAAAAAATCAGTGGATAAAAATTAAATCTAATCCCGAATCGTTTCTTACTGATCCCAACAATGTGAAAGAAATTATTTTTAAGATTATTCCCGATTACGCTTCACGCCTAACGCAATTGAAACGCGGTGAAATTGATATGATGGAAGATATCAAAACCGATGACGTTGTTGAATTGAAAAATTTAACTCATCTAAACATACTTCCGTTGAAAGGAAGGGAGTATGAATATCTTGGCTGGAATAATATCGATCCGGTTTTATATGAGAAGGATAAAGCCGTTCGTCCTCATAAATTATTTGGCAGTGCTGCGGTAAGAAGAGCTTTAACCCTTGCGATAAATAGAGAAGAACTGTTGGAAGAATATTTAGGCGATTACGTGCAGATAGCTTGCGGTCCTATAACTCCAATATTCCGCGATGCGGTGAATACGGAAGTTTCGCCATATCCTTTTGACTTAACAAAAGCAAAAGAGCTTTTAGCAAGCGAGGGCTGGAAGGATCGAAACAATGACGGCATACTTGATAAGAACGGAATTAGTTTTTCGTTCACTCTTCATATTCCGGGCGGCAATCCGCGGCGTGAATTTGCCGCAACCGTTATAAGAAATAATTTGAAAGCCGCAGGCATCAACATGCAAATACAACCGGTTGAAATCGGCATTTTGATTGAAAGCTTATACGGCAAGAAGCTTGACGCATGGCTGGCAAGCTGGTTTGTTTCTATTCCTATTGATCTCAAATCGTTTTGGTACTCCGATCTGGATATTACTCCGTTGAATTTAGTAAGCTATCAAAGCAGCAAGGTAGATAAAATTTTATTGGAGATTGAAAAGAGCGGCGATGAAAACGGTAGAAATATACTCTACAAAGAATTTCAAAAAATAATTCATGAAGACGAGCCGGTTACATTTTTGTATTGGGTGGATAATATTACTGCACACAGCAAACGGATAAAAAATGTGGAGAATAGTCCGCTTGGTATAATTAGTAATTGCTGGAAGTGGAAAGTAGAATGATAATTACTTATGAGTAATGAAATATTAAAGCTGCTTTTAAAAAGAATTGCCGTTTCTTTTATAGCGCTGTTTCTGCTGGTAAGTTTTCTATTCGTGCTTTTACGAATTTCGCCCGGCAGCCCGGCTCAAAAATATATCTCGCCAAATTTTTCTCCTGAACTTATCAATCAAATTGAAAAGTCGTTCGGACTTGATGAACCGCTGGTTGAGCAGTACAAAACTTTTTTAATAAACTTATCGAAAGGTGAGCTTGGAATTTCGTACACTTACAGGCAGCCTGTGATTTCGGTTATAAAACAGTTTTTCCCTTTCACTTTGTTTTTATTTACGAGTGCGATTATTATTCAAATTGCTGTAAGCATCATGCTTGCTTTTTCCGCTGTTAAACAGATTAACGGAAGATTAGATAAATTTTTAGCGAGATTTACTTTGATGCTTTACTCAACTCCGTCATTTGTGATAGGAATATTGCTCATCTACATATTTTCAGAAAAACTCGGAATGCTGCCCACGTCCGGATTAAAATCTTTCGGCACAGAATCGCTTCCGTTTCATTTGAGAATTGCTGATTACTTTAAACACTTAATTCTTCCGCTTGCCACAATTGCGCTTGGAGGAATTGCAGTTTATTATAAATACCTCCGAGAGAACCTTGAAAATATTTACGATCAAACTTTTATTCTGAATTTGCGCGCACATGGTTATTCAGAAAAAACTATTACTTTAAAGCATGTACTGCCAAATGCAATCAATCCTTTGATCTCTGTTGCCGGAGTTGAATTAGGCATGTTGTTCAGCGGAGCATTAATTACTGAAGTTATTTTTGGTTTGCCCGGAATGGGAAGGCTAACCGTTCATGCAATATTAGCACGCGACTTTCCGCTTGTAAGCGGCTGTGCATTTATTGCCGGCGTGTTTGTAATTATCAGTAATCTTGCAGCAGATTTATTAAAAGCAAAAATTGATAAGAGACTGGCTAAGGGAATGCTTAATTAAATGAATAAGCATGTTAAAATATGGCATTTGCTTTTGCTATTATTGTTGGCTCTTATTTTAGTAAGGGCATCTCTCATTTACGAATCCATAAACTTATTCGTAAATTTTTTCTTTTTATTGTTTAACGATTTTACCTGGGCTATTAATCAGATAAATCTTCAATTAGCCGATTACTTTATTTCCACAATTACAATTATACTTCTGCCTGTTCTAATAATTTTTGCAAGAAAAAAAATCAGCTTCTTTCAAATACGGGTAAATTTTCCTTCCGGCGCTATTACAGTTTTAATTTTCATCTTTATTTACGCACCACTAATAACCGATGCAAATCCCGATTTCCAAAAAAATATCGGCGTTACCAAATTACTTCCTCCATTCAGTTCTGTTTTTTCAATTACACTTAAAGAAACCGATGCGGCTTTGGATGCTAAATCAAAATTTTTGCGCCAAAAAAATAAAGTAGTAAAACGTTCTTTTGACGAACAAATAATTTTTGCAGACAGCGTGAAAGCAAACGATGCGGTTGTTTATTATCAAAAAGGAAAAGCGTTTTATATCGAACGCGAACAAGTCAGGCAGACTGATGGAAAATTTTTTCAAAAAAAAATATTTCTATTCGGAACGGATGAATATGGCAGGGATGTTTTTGCAAGATTAATTTTCGGAGCGCGTATTTCTTTATTTGTAGGCTTCGGAAGTGTTATTGTTACTTTAATTCTTGGTTTGTTTTTGGGTTTCTTAGCCGGTTACTTTGGCGGTATCATCGATTCTGCATTAAACAGAATTGCCGATATGCTTATGGCATTCCCGATTGTTTTTCTTATAATTCTGATTCTTGCGCTGTTCGGGAATTCTCTTTTTACCGTGATTTTGGTTCTCGGATATTCGGGCTGGATGAGCTTATTTAAAATTGTTCGCGGCGAAGTTATATCGATAAAAAACAGAGATTATTTTCTAACTGCACAAATGTTAGGACTGCCTAAAAGAAATTTATTATTTAAAGAAGTTCTGCCGGTAATTGCTGCTCCTGTTCTGGTAAATCTTGTTTTTCAATACGCGAATGTTATTCTTGCCGAATCAGCTTTAAGTTACTTAGGATTGGGAACAGGCGGCATGTACCCTTCCTGGGGTGCAATGATTGACTCCGGACAGCAGTATTTAACAAAAGCCTGGTGGATGATTTTTGCACCGGCTATTGCATTATTTGTTACACTTTTTGCGGCAAATAATATTGCAAGAAAGCTGCGCACTTATTATAATCCGTTATTGAATTCATGATCATCAATAAACGATATAGGCTTGTTAAGAAAATCGGCGAAGGACGAAGTGTTGTTCTTCTTGCTGAAGATTTACTCGTACCAAATTCCAAATATGCGATAAAAATATTATCCACTAACTGCAGCGCCGAAGAAAAAGAAGCTTTTAGAAATGAGTTTTTGCTGCTTAAAAGTTTTAATCACCGGAATATAATTGCAGTACATGACTTTGGAACAGTTTTGCATTTTGACGATTCCAATGAATTTAATCTTCAACCGGGCAGTATTTTTATTACACTCGATTATTTTGACGGGATTTCGCTTTACGACTGCTCATTGCTAAATAATGAAGAGACATTGCGTGAAATCATTAAACAGATTTGCTCGGTACTTTATTACTTGCATCAATCAAATTTTATACATTTCGATCTAAAAGCCGATAACTTACTTAGCAGCAAGAATAAAGAAAATCTGCAAATTAAATTTATTGATTTTGGTTTTACTCATCGAATAAGCTCCGATTTTACATTCACACCAAGAGGTTCTTTAGAATATATCGCTCCGGAATTATTAACATCGGCTCAAGCAGATCATCGTGCAGACCTTTATTCATTAGGAATTATTCTTTACAGAATTATTTACAATAAATTTCCTTTTGCAGTAACTACTGCCATTGACACACTCAAAGCTCATCTCGAAAAAGAATTTGAGTTTCCCGAAACGAATTATTCACCTGAACTGATTTCAGTTGTTAAACGTCTGCTTGAAAAAGAACCTGAAAGCAGATATCAAAGCGCGCTTGAACTTTTAGATGAGCTTAATATTCCGATAACCCGATCGCTAAAGCAAGAATGGATTCCCGCTAAAACATTTTGTAATCGGAAGGATGTTCTTGCAGTGGTTAATTCTTATATCTCGTCCGATGCAAATGGAAATATACTTTCTGTTCGCGGTACTGAAGGCGCAGGCAAATCGATGCTGCTTCAAAAGCTGCACTTTGAAAATCCCAATGCCGTAATAATTCATTCAGTCAATGCAGCGGAAGAACATCTTTGGAAGAGATTCATTCGAAATATAATTTTTAATGAAACGGTTTATAATAAAATAGATAGACAGCTAATTACTGAGGCTTTCATACTTCTTGAGAGCGACACTGCTGTTGAAATCGAAAAAATAAAATCGCTTATCGCCCGGATTTCTTTAGCAGTAAAATTTATTATTCTGCTTGACGACTTTAATAGATACGATTCTTTTACTCTCGATTTATTTGAACAATTATTCCCGATTTTATTAGTGAACAACATCGGAATTATCGCCGCTGAGGATACAGGCTTACCTTACGTTTCAAGTTCTTTTCAAAACGTACTTACTCTAAACCTTACTCCATTTACCGAAGCCAATGTTAATGAATATTTGGAAATTAATTATTGGGAGAAATTCCTCCGCGGTGAAATGAAAAAGCTTATCCTATTATATGCCGATTTGCTTCCCGGAAATATTGCTTCGTTTATTAAAGATTTAATTCTGCTTGAGCTGCTTTCATTTAACCGCAAGGGGGCATTCCTAAATTATGGTAAAGACTCAGAAAAATTATTAAGAAGCTCTCAAGAAGATATTTTTATTCTAAGATTAAGAGAGTTAGACGAGAATGAAGCTAAGGCGATACAATTTTTAGCATTATTTCAAACAGGCATAGATGAGAATATATTGGCTTCACTACTCTCCCTTTCCGCCGAGGCAGTTTCCGGTATTATTTCGGGGCTGCGGGAAAAAAATATTTTGCAGCCTGTTAGCCTAAGCCTTCAACCTAAATTTACTTCCGAAAGTATTAAACAATTCATTTACGGAAGGATTGAAGATAAAAAATCGCTCCATCTGTTTGCTGCTAATCATATTCTAAATCAGTTTCCCGAATTTAATGCATCCGAAATTGCACGTCAATTTGAATTGGCTGACGAATACAAGTTAAGCTTTAATATTTATAAAAAGGAATTGAAGCGTGCGGAGCAAATGTCTGCCTTTACCTACGAGAGAAAAATTTTGGAGCATTTGCTCGAATTTCCGTTAGATGATAAAGATAAGCTTTATGTAAAATTCAGATTGAGCCAGGTTTTATTCAGAATAGGCGAGAAAAAATTATGTTTAGACTTAACCAACAAACTTTTACAGGAAAAATTAGATGAAGAAACATCACACGATCTTGCTCTTCAGAAAAGCCTTTGTTTAATCGGTACCGGCGAACCGGATTACGGCAAGGAATTGCTTCTCAAAATTTTTTCGGAAATAAATGACGACGAAATAAAGCAGCGTATTCTAATAGAAATTGCAAATGTTTATTTTGATTTAAATGATTTTTCGGCAGCAGAGAAAATTTGCCGGCAATTAATTGAAAGCGGGGCTGTTGATAAAGAAATTGCCGCTAAAGCATGTAATCTTCAGGGATTAATTGAATTTTACCAAAATGAAAATCTTGACGGTGCGATATCAGGATTTAAAAAAGCTCTTGAGTTGTATAAAGAATCCAATCTTGCAATGCAGGCAGCCGGAATAGAGGTAAATATCGGAAACATATATAATATTAAAGAAGATTATGAAAATGCCGAGCACTATTGGAACGCTTCCCTCGAAACGAATCTTTCAATTGGAAATCTTGAACAAGAATCTAAAATTGTATTTAACTACGGCATTTATCATTTCGATCATTTAAATTTTGAAAAATCAATCGAACATTACACCCGTGCTCATTCAATATTCAGGGGTTTGGGAGATAAGCACAGCCAGGGTTTGGTTCTTTCTAATTTGGGTGAGGTATACTACGCAACATGCGAATATCAAAAAGCGCATGATTCTTTTATCGAATCACAAAAAATATTTAGAGAGTTATCAAATCCGGGCGAAGAAGCCGAAGTGTTATTCATGCTCGGTAAGTTACATTACGATATCGGAAATGAACAGGGAATGAACGATGTTATTGCTGATTTCGAAAAGCTGCTAAAAAATAATTTGCTGACCGATAAGCAAAAAACAAATTTTAAGTTTTTAGAACTCTTAAATTTCCTGCTGCGTTCCAACCGCATAAATGTTTGGAAAGATTTAATAAACATACGCAATGAGTATGGAGAAAAAGAAGATAAAACTAATTTTATTAAAGCGGGATTCGTTCTTGCCGACGTTTTAATGAATTTAGAAGCATATCCTACGGCTCTTAAAGAATTAAACGATCAAAACTTTGTTGCTTTTTCGAATCAAAACCCGTTTTTTAAAGCCGAAAGAAATTTACTTTTAGGAAAAATTTCGTTAATCAACAGGCACTTGAACCTTCCATCGCCTGCTTCGTTCTTTGAGGAAGCGTTTGAAATCTTACAGAACGAACAAATTTCGGAAGTAACATGGAAGGTGCTGCTTGCGTTAGCAAATCTTTTTTATGAAAGAGGCAATACAGGCAAGGTGAAAGATTATGCGGGATATGCAAAGTCCTTAATTCAATTTTTAGCAGATAAGATAACAGATCCGCAGCTTAGAAGGATGTATTTACAAAAAAATGAAAGAAAAGCAGCGCTTGAAAGATTAAATTATTTAGAACAAAAAATAAACGAATAACTTGAACGAAAAATTATTGATAAAAATATTTTCCGATTCTGCCGATATATTAGCAGTTGAATCCGCTTTAACTAAAGTGGACTTTCCCAATTTCGAAATCAGCATTGAATCACCGGCAAATATTGAAGCCGCACAAGATGACATTATCATCGTTCAAATCGACGATCTTGAATCGTCCCTCCTTTCCAATCTAATCGAGCTTAAAAGTAATTTAGTAAGCATACCTGTTTGTGTAGTAAACAATGGAAATCCGTTAGTAGTCAGCACCGTTGCAAAGCTCGGATTTACGGATATATACGTTTTCCCATTCGAGATTTTTAAGTTTACTACCTTTATTAAAGAAACGTTAGAAAGAGTATACTTAAGAAGAATTAACAGATTAAACTTATCAAGCATTTCTAAGAAGGACAGCTTTTCGTCTTTTATCGGTAAGTCTGAGCCTGTTCTAAAAGCTATCGAATTAGCCGAAAGCGTTGCAGCAAATACTTCTTTGAACATTTTAATTTTAGGTGAAACCGGAACAGGCAAAGGAGTGTTGGCAAAATCAATTCACAATGCTGCAAATGAAAAGCCGGCTCCGTTTATTGATGTTTTGTGTACCGCAATACCCGAAACGCTGCTTGAATCGGAATTATTCGGTTATGAAAAAGGAGCGTTTACAAATGCGATTAATAAAAAGTTAGGCTTGTTTGAATTGGCTGAAAACGGGACACTCTTTTTAGATGAAATAGGCGACTTGAGTTTGAACCTGCAATCAAAATTATTAAGAGTGATAGAAAAAAAAGTGATCAGACGTTTAGGCGGAGTATATGATATACCCTTAAACACCAGAATAATTGCGGCAACAAATCAAAATCTCGAAAAGATGGTTCAAGAAAAACACTTTCGCAATGACCTTTACTACCGGTTGAATGCCCTTACCATTACCCTGCCACCGCTTAGAGAGCGCGGCGATGATTTGCTTCTTCTTACAGAATACTTCATAGAAGAATTTTGCAAGCTCTTCCAAAAAAAGATTAACAAAATTGAAAGTGATGTTTTAGATTTTATTCGTTCTTATGAATGGCCCGGAAATATCAGGCAGCTTCGCAACAGCTTAGAAAGAGCGGTGCTGCTTACACCGGATATTACGCTGCGCTTAAAATATTTTGAAAATTTATTTGTTAAACCTGTCGAAAAGAAAACTGACGATAACGGTCATTTACCCCCCAACAATGTGCGTTTGGAAGTTAATTATAAATCCACCGATTTGAACGACCTGGAAAAATTATATGTTAAAGAAGTGCTGCAAAAATTTGAGGGGAATAAATCTCAAACGGCGAAGACACTTGGAATCTCCCGACCCAAGTTAGACAGGCTGTTAAAAGAATAGATTAAACATTCATCTTCTCAATAATCTGTCATCGACTTATTCGCTCACAAGATATTAATGTAAGGAATTGATGAAATTGTCAGACGCTGTCATTATCTCCACCTATAATTTATTACCGAAAATAAAATTTATCTTTCAATTAAATAGTCAAGGAAATTTTCATTATTAAACTTTGAACTCATTCAAAAAAATGTTATCAGTTTTATCGATGAGGTTGATGAGAAGAAGAAAGAAAAATGCTGTTAAAAAAGTAATGTAAAACCCTCTTGAAAAAAGTGGTGATCGGATGTGAGTACTTCGGTGATTTCTTCATTTTTCATTACCATCATTGATATACAATCAACATGGCTATAGCTTTTGTCGGGTCGGGATTTATATAACGATAATGCTTGCACAAAAAGATTGTGATCTGTAGGGATAACAATTACATCATCTTCTTCCAAGAGCTTTGCACTTTCAGTGGCAACTATTGTTCGCCACTGCGCTCCATAAGATGAAAATTGATTGAGAACCTCCGACAAAACTGCTTCGGTAGTAATTATTGTAGGATTACCGAGTTCATGCGAAATTGTGAGGGCTATTTGATGAAGCGAGTCTTTTGGATTAAGCAAAGCGACCCAATAAACAGTGACCGCAAATATTTTTTTCACGATGGATTTCGATTATAAAGATACGTATCGTGATTCGAAGCGAAGTCAACTGGTAAAGAAGGAGCTCCAATTTCAATGGCTCTTTCGCCTGCCTGTGCAATCCGCTCAGCTACAGATATAAATGA